>CAIMAP010000077.1 GCA_903838995.1 uncultured bacterium
TCCGCATTTTCGCGAATAGAACAGGTATTGATAAAAACAACATCGGCTTCTTTATAATCTGAAGTTGTTTGAAATCCCATTGCTAACATGATAGATGCAACCACTTCCGAATCGGCAAAGTTCATGGCACAGCCATAACTTTCAATGTATAACTTCCTCGCCGAAGCATTCGCAATGGTTGGCTCGATCATGATTGCCTCACCTTGCCTAAGCTCATCGTGCTCTTTTTGAAATATCCCTTTAATGCTTTCCATAATTATTTTACAAAAATACTAAAAATATGAAAAAATGTCAGTTTTTAATTTTTATCAATTTGCGTTAAAAACAAGTAAATAAGCCTATATTAGTATATTATTGATCAGAATAATGCATTTTAATAAAAAAACGGGGCGTCTTTTATTACAAATTTTGGCAGTATTTTTTACTGTGCTCCTTCTTTTTGCCTTTTCACTGGCTTGGTACTGGAAACCGACCATTGCCCAAGCCATACGCAAAAACATCGAATTGTCTACCAACAATTTATACAGCGTAACATTTAAAGACCTTCATATCAATTTCCTTACTGGCAATTTTAGCATTGACAGTTTAAGGCTAAAACCAAATGTATTGGTATATAAAAAACTAGATCAAACTAATCAAGCCCCACGCTATTTGTTTAGTATTATCATAAAAAAATTAGAAATAAAAAATACGCATCCGATTCAATATTATTTTAATAAAAAATTATTTATTAATAAACTAAATATAGAAAAACCAATTATAACAGTTTATTACAATCAATTACGCGCTAAAAGAAACAAGCCTTCAGTAAAAAAATATCAAAACCCATACGAGTTAATAAAATACACTATGTCATCTTTGAATATTAAAGATATCGTTTTCAAAAACGCCACATTGTGTATTCAAATAGATAGTGCGACAAATAAAAACAGGCAATTTGTTTTTCTATCAAATTTTTATGTTAAAAACTTAATGATAGATGCCGCTTCTCAAACAAATCATCCCCCGTTTTATGCAGATGACATTGGTCTAAGCATTAGAGATTTTAGCTTTACGAATAAGGATAGTTCTTATAACTTTAAAATAGAGGAATGTACGGCAAGTACTGCTTCTAAAAGCTTTTCTGTCTATAATTTAGCGATTAGTCCTAAGTTTTCCGAACAAAATTTCTGCGATAAATATGGCTATCAAAAAACCAGGTACGACTTTAACTTTAAAAGTTTGATTTTTAAAAAGTTTGATTTTGAGGGATTTATTTATCATCAAGTTTTTCATTCATCATTGCTTGAAATAAATAAAATGAATAGCAATATCAATTTAAATAAAACATTTAAAATAAATCCATTTAGAGAACGTAAGTTTCCGCAACAAATTCCATTTGATATCGCTTTGCCTTTAACTATAAATAAAATTAAAGTAGTTAATTCAGAAATAGATTACTCCGAATTAATGCCACAAAATAACTTGCGCTGGCATGTTTCATTTAATCAATTAAAAGGTGCGATAGATAATTTTACCAATGAAAAAAAAGAAATCAATCAAAACAAATTAATGAAAATTGATTTTGATTTTTTACTTAATAATGAAGCTAAAACTAATTTGTCATTGGGATTATTTTATGCCGATTATAAAAGATCTTTTTATTGCAACGGAGAAATGGGCGCATATAATTTGGCTAAGTTAAATGCCATTTTAAAGCCCCTTACCAAAATTGAGATTGCCAATTGTAAATTAAAACAGCTGCAAATTAAACTGAAAGGTGACGAAATGGGCGTGAATGCCAATATTTCAATGAAATATAAAAATCTAAGGGTTAAGGTATTAGCCATTGATAGCCGCGATAACCAATTAAAACATCAGAAATTGTACTCCTTTTTGGCAAATGTGATGCTACTATCTAACGATAACCCAACTGTTTACGGCAAATTCGTTCAGCCTCAGTTTTATTTGGCTCGCAAGCCTCAACAAGGGTTTTTCAACCTTATTTGGAAGTCTATTTTAAAAGGATGCAAAGAAAGCATAGGGTATTCCGAAAAAATAGAATTAGAAATGAGAGAAAAGACTAAAAATTACAAAGGATTGCCACATGGTTCCGAATAGTATATATTTAAGAAAACAAAGGAACAAGAAAATCGTTATAAAGATTATGAAAATATTTATCCCCTTACTTACTTTACTAACCTCTTGCTTGGGCTTTAACCAAGTAAAAAGCAAGCCAGCCAATTTAAAAATGAAAAACAGTATTAACTTTTATTCATTTAAAATGAAATCAATAGACGGAACACTTATTGATTTTAATATATATAAGGGCAAGAAAGTGCTTATCGTAAACACTGCCTCTAAATGTGGCTTTACTCCGCAATACGAAGCGCTAGAAGCCTTACACAAAAAATATGGGCAGCAAGTGGTTGTATTGGGCTTTCCTGCTAATAATTTTGGAGGGCAAGAGCCGGGTTCAAATAGTGACATTGCCGCATTTTGTCAGAAAAATTATGGCGTAAGTTTTCAGCTTTTCGAAAAAGTAGATGTTACTGGAGATAAAGCATGCGATTTGTTTAAATGGTTAGCCAATAAAGATGAAAACGGATGGAATAGTCAACAACCCAATTGGAATTTTAATAAATATTTAATTGATGAACAAGGCGACTTAATCAAATATTTCCCATCTACTACCAAGCCAATGAGCGAGGAGCTAATCAATAGCATAAAATAATACACCCTTTCCTATCCTATTTCTATATAAAAAAGGCCGAAATGTTAATTTCGGCCTTTTTTATATATTTGTTTAAATATTTTCGATATGGAAAAAGACGAACAATTATTTGCCTCGCTAATTTATCTGTTTCATTCAACGGGGATGCAAGGTTTAGGAAAAGTAATGAATCCAATGACCAATGCTATCGAAAAAAATATAGAGCAGGCCCAACAAGCAATTGATATGCTTGATATGTTAAAAAATAAAACAAAAGGCAATATTAGTGTAGATGCAGAAAAATTATTAACACAATTTTTATCTGATTTACGATTAAACTATGTTGATGAAATTGCCAAAAAATAATTTTAAAAAAAATGGAAAATAACCCAAACGCAGAAAAAGACACCAAAAAAGTTTATGTACTTTTAGTAGTAATCGCATTGTTAATTGCAACAAATGTTTTTCTCTGGTTACAAAAAAATAAATCGGAAACAAAATTCGAGCAAACAACCGATGAGAAATCTAAATTACAAACTGAATTAGATCAGTTAGAAGTAGATTTAAATACTGCTACTGCAAATGCCGATACGCTTAATCAAAATTTGATTGCGAAAGATGAAGAGTTAAAAGGTAAAGTTGCGGAATTGCAAGCTGCACTCAAAAGAGGCAAAATGAATACAGCTCAGCTTTCTAAGGCTAAAAATGAGATTGATCAGTTGCGTTATTACATCAATAAATATCAAGAACAAATTGCTGCATTAAAAAAAGAAAACGAAGATTTAACGAATGAAAATTCAGGCTTGAAACAAACTGTAGAATCGGAGCAAAAAAAATCGAGCGATTTGTTAAACAAAAATATTTCACTTTCAAATAAAGTAGCGGTAGCAGAAATCTTAAAGCCAACTAGTTTAATTGCAACAGGCATTAAATTTAGATCTAATGGAAAAGAGTCGGAAACAGATCGCGTAAAAAGTTTAGAAAAAATTAAAATCAATTTTACACTAGCAGACAATCAAGTTGCGGCAACTGGAAATAAAGATTTTTATGTTAGAATTATTAATCCAGAAAATAAAGCAGAAGTGGTAACCGATGCTAACGAAAGTAAATTTAATGCGAATGGCGAATCATTACAATATTCGGTAAAAAGAAGTTTTGATTTTCAAAACAACCCAAGCCAAGAATATAGCATCTATTGGACTAAGGGCTCTAGTATAAGCCCAGGAGATTATACCATTATGCTCTATGCAGATGGCACTTCAATCGGTAAAACAATCTTAAAATTGAAATAAAAAAGGCGCTTAAAAAAACGCTCTTGCTTGTACACTCCCAATATTAATTGTTGGGGCTGCTGCCGATGCCCTGCCATCATATATGATACTTAATTGAATGCCTGATCCGAAGTTTCTTTGAAACACAAAATTCCAAGTATAATTGTTTCCAATTTGCAATCCATCTAACATTTCGTAGGCGATAGCGTTGTTTGCGCTTGCGTTATAGCGATTTTTTATAACGCTGCATTTACTTGTTAAACTAAAACTTCCTGCAGCATTATAACTTGTTTCCATATTAAAACTTATTCGGTGCGACTGCTCTTTTAAAATACTTTTATTTTGTTGAGTAGCATAACTTGCCGCTGAAGTGATTCGCCAAAAATAATTTATTTGACATGTAAGCTCTGGTTTAAATTCAATGTAATCGATGTTGTAATTTTTTTCTTTGAAACTCAATGATTGATAGCCTTTCGAGCCATATTTAATAAAACCATTGCACAAATAGTTTTCTAAAAATATAGTGCGAATTTGCCAAATTTGCTCCGTTTTGTTTTTATTGTCGTAGCCATTGACTAATAAATTTTTATTTTCTACTAATTGAATAGTATAATCCAATCCAAATGCAGGATTAGCTCTATTAACATATAATGTATTTCGAATAGCATTTGAATAGCTAACCAAGTTTGTGTCATTTTTATTAATTGCAAAAGGGTTGATATTAAAATTGCCAGCGTCTGCTATTTTTTTGTCAATTTTTAATGTTAATTGATTGCTAAAAAATCTCCCAACTTTACTAAATATATTATTGGCTGAAAAATATTTAGCAGGATCTATCAAGATGTTTTCGGTTATACTTGTCGACTTTGTTCTCACAAATTCGGTAGACAGTAAACTTACTTTTAGGTAATTGGCTTC
Source organism: uncultured bacterium (assembly GCA_903838995.1). Classification (GTDB taxonomy): domain Bacteria; phylum Bacteroidota; class Bacteroidia; order Sphingobacteriales; family Sphingobacteriaceae; genus CAIKLP01. Next base: position 4,882 of record CAIMAP010000077.1, read on the forward strand.
GTAAGAAAATTTGGCTAATTCAAATTCGTTAAGCTCTTTAACCCCATTCCCATTATAATCTTTATATATATAAAGACCTTGCCCTAAAGGTACTTCTACAAAGGTAAATGCCTTTTGGGGCTCTTGTCCAGAACCAATTTCGTAAAATGTAGTGCTACTTAACATGCCCATAAAAAAATTGCCTTCATGTTTTATTCTGGCAATATTATTTTCATCATTTTTTAAATTGACATTAGACCGCATAACATCTAGTTTTCTATACAAATAATTTACAGACCAAATGGAGTTTTTATTTCTATTAAAATCAGCATTAAAATTAAATGAGTTTGCATTTGTACTCGTAGCAAGATCATTTAAATAGGGATTTTTATCTAGCCTGTGATTGTAAGCCAATTGTATAGCCTTATTGATTGAGCTGCTATTTTTTATATAAATACCAATATCGCTAAATGCAAAACTATTTTGTTTAAGCGAATCATTTAAATTAAAATTACTTTGATTGTTTTCTAATTCTTGCGTTAGTCCAATATTAATAAATTTAAAATTACGTTCTATATTAGATTTTTGGTTAAAGTAATTTGTACTTGATAAATCAAACTTAGACCGGCTAAGCATGAGCGCCGTATTGTTGTTTAGCTTCCAATCTTTATTTAAAAAACTTCCTAAAACTACATGTTGTATTGCATTGTATTGATTCTGTTGATTTAAAAAATTTGCTTTATACTCTAAATAATTGTGCTCATTTTTTAAAAGTTTACTATTGTATGTAAGCCAAATTTCATTTGTTTTAATTGCAGGAATTAAACTATATACTCTCGCAAATTGAATAGGTCGATAATTCTCTACTGCGTTAAAATGCTTGTCTACTAATTCTATTGCAATCGAATTAATTAATTTTAAACTATTGCTAGTATCGGGGCTTAAATTTAATTGATTACAAATGATTGTTTTGTTTGCAAAACCAATATTGTCTTTGTCGTCAATAGTTGAATACAAATTTAAATCTCTATTACTAAATGCAAATTCATTAGAAACAAACCAGTCTTTTTTGGGAGAATAAGAAAAGCCTATGCTCAGTTGTTCTTGTTGCTTAGGTGTAATGAGCTTTACAATGGGCTCGAAATTACCCTGTGGAATGCCCGATATAGGCTGCACCCACTCATAAACACGGCCATTTGCGCTACTATTTGATAAAATATAATTACCCGCATTGGGGCCAACATCTGTAAATGTTAATTTAAAATGCTGACCAGCATATGTTGGATTGTAAACATAAATGAGATAGCCTAAACTGTCTTTTTTCTGATACAAAATTTGGTTTGGATTTAAATCTGTGCTATCGGCAGAGCTGTAAAACGCCTTATCTAACTGATCGCCTATGTTGCTTAAAAATAATTTTTGATCGCTGGAGAGGTTTTGTAAAAAATTAATATTCTTATTGTCTTTTTCGTTATAATAATTAACCGAAAAATCAATTTTTTTTAATTTAAAATTAGCATTTGCAACATTAACCGTTCGGCTATAACTTCTTTCCGAATATTCAAACTCTATAATTATTCTGGAATAAGCTGTAATCATTTTTCTATTAGTAAAAATAATTTCTGCCGAATTGTAGTCTATAGTATAATCTTGATTCTCTCCTCTTTTTAATAATTCACCATCGATGTACACGCGTTCTGTACCAGCCATAACAACTAAATAAGATTCGTTGTTGGGTCCTTTAATCTTATAAGGGCCTTGACTGCCTTCGGTTCCAAGGAATTCATATTTACTATACTTCCCTTTTGCAATAGCAGTCCCTATGGTTATATCATAATTATTTTGATGCGTGCTCAGCAGTACTCCTTTTCCTTTTTTTAAATAATTTAAAAAATAACTTCCCCTGCTTTTTAATTCAAAATCGCCCGCAATTAATTTACTATTTGTATTGTTCACCTGAATAAATACCCTGTCAAATTCTTGCAGTTGTTGGGTATTGCCTTCTGGCTGCACTGGAATATTATCATCCGAAATAACAGCTAATAAATCTATGTCATTGTTGAGCTTGCCAGCTAATTGTAAATTGAAAGAAGACAATACGCCTAAATCTTGCGCATTGCCAACGCTGATTGATCGAGCAATGCTACCAGATTTCGACAAGCCATTATCTATAGCCGAAGTGATAGCCGATTGGGTGGTCATTAAAAAAGGATCTGCTATGATCGCTTTTCTTTGAAATAAGGAAAGGCTGTCTTTGTGAAAATACTTTTTAGTTAAGAAGGAAGGAGAAGGAACTGTGCTCGTTTTAATAGAGTCAGAACATAATGGATTGGTGCGGGCAATAGCATTTGCCCCAGTAATCAATAAAATAAATACAAAAAAGCTTTTGAAGTGCATCCTCAGTTTACAATTGGAAGTAAAACGAAGAAAGTAGTGCCTTTATTGGCTGAACTTTCAAACCAAATTTCTCCATCAACAGGTAACAAATTATTTTTAACTATTGCCAAGCCTAAGCCCATGCCGCTATTTTTAGTGGTAAAACTTGGTTCAAAAATATTTGCCTGAATTGCTTCGGGTATTCCAATGCCATTGTCTTCTAATTTTATCAATAACTTATTGGAAGAAATAGCTAAATGCAGCTGAATAATTGGATTTTCAATTTGGTCAACGGCTTGAATAGCGTTTCTAAATAAATTATTAAAAATGCTGATGAAGTTATCTTTGTTTCCTAAAACCATAAGGTTTTGGGGTGTTTCATCATTGATAATAAATTTTACATTTTCTAAATGTTTGAATAAATCTAAAGAAGCCCATAGTGCATCTTTAATAACAACCGCTTCTGTTTTATGATTCGGCATATGTGCATAGTTTGCAAATTCATTAGCAATATTAGTCAAGTTGTCTATCTGCTGAATAAATGTTTTAGCAAAATTTTCAAATTTTTCTGTAAAGTTTTCGTCTTGGGCTTGGTGTGCTCTCTCTAATAGCTGCAAGCCTAATTTCATTGGCGTTAAGGGGTTTTTGATTTCGTGCGCAACTTGTTTTGCCATCTCTTTCCATGCACTCTCTCTCTCCGATTTTGCTAATTTATTTGCGCTTTCTTCTAAATCAAGAATCATTTTATTATACGCTTTAATTAAAGAACCTATTTCGTCATTTCGATTCCAATTAATCGTTTTCATATTTTGACCCAGTTTAATTTTAATAAGTTGATCTTGAATTAAACTGAGTGGCGTAGTAATTGATTTAGCAATAAAAAATGCAATGATAGCAATCAAGAATACGATTAATACATAACTATTGATAATAGTATTAATAAAGACCGCTATCTTTTGATTGTAATCTGCTGCATTTGCAAAATAAGGCAGATTTAAATAGCCGATGATTTCTGAATTCGAATTTCTAATGGGCGTATAAGCAGAGAGGTAATTTAAATTTCCAACCTTTTCTTTGTTAATAATTTCAGATTGTGCATCTAGCGATAAACTTATATAAGCGCTAGGATTCATGCAGTTAGCGGTTATGCCAGATTGAGTCAACATGGGGCGCGTACTTAAAAGTAAATCGCCATTGAGTGCATATAAATTAATATCACGCTGATATAGATCTGCCACTTGTTGAAAAGCTTGCACAAAATCATCTTGATGAACAGATTTGGCTATGGCTTGCGTACCTACTTTTTTAATAATTACTTGTTGAATAGCATGTAAATTTTTACTTAAAATTTCTTCTTGTTGAGAGGTGTTTAAATTACTTATATATTGATAAGTTACCACTCCCATAATGGTTATAGAAATAATAATCGTAAAAAGTAATGATAATTGCACCCTGGTTTTAAATAACAATTGTAATCTTTTGGAAATGGCCGAAAAAGTAAATTGTACCTGTGGTTCATTAAGTAATATGCCAATGAAATAAATTGCCAGAAATAGAATTAGAAAAATTAAAAATACATACGCAAAAAAAGAAATGTAATTCACTATGCTATTCTTTAATTTGCTAACCACAATCATAACCTCTGGATTGGGCCGGTAAACCAAGTGCTTATAACCATTAATAACTTGAATTGAATTATTGTTAACTAAAAACTCATTTGGTTTTATTTTATAAGGATAATCACCTTTCTGAGAAATTAATTTATTTGATTTATAGATTGCATAAGCGTATTGGCTAAAATCTTTATTGATTCTTAAATTCCCTTCTAAAAATAATTCTGGATAAATATTATCTTCTCTAAAATAATTTGCATTGATAGCTAATACCACCCAAGCTGCGCTATTTTTTATGGTGTACTTTATTTTCGCATAATAATTGAGCTGCCCATAATTATTTGCAAGAAAAAACAATCCTTGATTGGAAGTGAGCTCGCAATTTATATTGATAAATGAATCTAATTGCTGGTATTTTTCGCAATCCTTTTTATTATTAAGAAAATAAACTTTCCCTGTTCTGCTATACTTTGAAAAGTATCCATTTAAATAATTCGAAATTATTTTTTCTATAACTAATGTGCCATTGGGCTGCGATTTAGTTAATTGGCTTATAATATTAGGGTCTTTACTCGCCTTAATTAATATGCTATCTAATAAATATTCTGCAATGGGGTCGTTTGCAATTTCTAATTTAGCCACAAGCAACTCCCTGTTTTGAATTTCTTTTGATTCAATATTTATGCTTAATACATAAACCGATTGAATAACAAATAAAGAAATAATAGAAAGAATTGCTGTAACAGTAAAATGATTTCGAATCGAAAATTTACTTTTAAATAGAATGAATAATACACCAAAAGATAATAGTGCGATTACGAATAAAGTGCTGGATAAAAAATAAGTGATACTCAATAAGATGAGCAACATAAGAAATACTACCTTCCATTGATTAAGCAGAAATTCTTGATCAGCTATTGACGCTAAAGTAAATAGGCATAAATACACTATATAACAAGCTAGCGATATAATAGATATACCCGTCAAACTATGAATAGTCAGTGTCTCTATATTAAAAAAATCAAAAGAAATGCTTGAATCTAAAACTAAGGCTTGTATGAGTGCTAATAATCCATAGCTCAGTATTAATACGGCTAATGGTAACAGCAATAAGGATCTATTCGTATTTATTTTTTTTTGATGTATAAAAGTTTTAGAAACAAACCAAACAAATACAAAAATTAAAATAAGATTAAACGCTAGGTCGCCAAGAGATGGAAAAACAAAATTACTGGCAAATAAATTGGGATTAAATATTGGTAGTCTGAAAATTTCGATTGGAAATTTAAAATAAAATGTAGCAGTTCTAATAGTTAATAAACAAGCCAATAGTGTTAATAACGCTATTACATTAGATTTTCTTTTGGCTAAAAGCACTAAATATATTACTAGTGCAATGAGTGAAAAAATGATAGCGAGCATTTCTAGGCAAGCACTTAGGTAAAAATGTTGCGCCCCTAGTTTATTTAAATCTATCGATACTTGAAACAATTTTGCCCCGGTTAGGTCTATGATATCTTTATAATTGGACGCATTTGATTGGTTCAATAATATATATTCGGGTACATTCAAATGCACATCAAATTTATTTTGCAAATACTCGTTCTCATATGCAAACGAAGATTTAACTGGCAATACAAAGAGTATGGTATTAGCTAATTTTGTTTCTTTAAATATAATGTAGTACGCGTTTTTATGTTTTTGAAAAGAAAAATTTGGTAGCGCTTTTAGTTCGTTTTCAGAAAATCCAATCGCATTGGAAGTCCAATATTTTAATTGATTTTTATGATAAGCAATTGCAATAGCATTTTTAGATTTTGCTAATCGATTTAGGTCTTGCCAAGAACTTTTATTGGCTTTTGGGCTTCGCGATAGCAATATATTTTGAATGAGTGTATCTGCTAAAAATAGCTTTGCATTTTTAAAATCATGATTGATTGTTTTTTGAATTGTATTTGCACTGCGGGCGAGTAACTGTTGAGGTTGATAAAAATACAAGCTAATTGCAGCCGCAACAGAGAATAACATTGCAGTGAAAATAAAAAACTTAGGCGTGTATTTTATGCTATTCATTTAATTTAGCTTTCGTTTTTTATAAGAAAAATTTGCCCGCCACAATTATTTTTTTTAGCGCCAGTTACCGTTGCTAAACAATTGTCTTCGTTTCTATATCTTAACACACCTAAAAATGCAAATACTAAAGCTTCTTTGAATTCTATTAATACGCTACTTGGTATGATTAATTGCATAGAAGTATGCGCAGTTATTCTTTCTATTAAATAGGCATGATAGGCACCGCCGCCAGTGATTAGCATCGAAGCAGGTGCTTCGCTCTTATGGCAATTTGCTGCAATTTGCATGGCAATGTGTTCTGTCAATGTTGCTAAAATATGATTTTCACTTAAGTTATACTTCTCTACCGTTGGATAAATATTTTGCAGCACCCATTCTTTTCCTAAAGATTTTGGAAATGCTTGATGATAATAATTTAAATTATTTAATTCCGCTAAAAGCTCGTTATTCACTTTACCCGATCTAGCTATTAATCCTTCATCGTCAAATAAAAATTTGTTATCTGGTAAATAATAATTCAATATCATATTTGCAGGACAAATATCGTAGGCTAACCTTATGCCATTTAATTCAAAGGATACATTTGCAATGCCGCCAATGTTTAAACAATAATCATACGATGAGAATAAATCTCTGTCGCCAATTGGAACTAATGGTGCACCTTGTCCGCCCATTGCCACATCCATTTTTCTAAAATCACAAATAGTGGTAACGCCTGTATTTGCTGCAATTACAGCCCCGGCGCCAATTTGTAATGTTAAACCGTTTGCAGGCTGATGAAATATAGTATGGCCATGTGAAGCAATAAAATCAAGCTCCTTTATATTAAATTTTTGTATAAACTCCCTAATGTTTTCGGCAAAATAATTCCCTAGTGCTGTGTCTAATAAATGAATGGCTAAGGCAGATGTGTTTTCTGCATTGGCTAATTTAACTTTCCAATCTTCGGAATAGGGGTAACATGCAGTATGAATAATTTCATATTCCCATACCTTATTCCTTAATATAAATTTACAATAGGCTAAATCTACACCATCTAAAGAAGTGCCAGACATCAAGCCAATCACATGGTATACTTGCATAAGCGAATATAATTATTTTAAAGGCATAAAACAGAAAAGGCGGGACAAGCCCGCCTTTTCAATGAGTTATTTAAATTACTGAACGCTTACTTTTTGTATAGCAACATTATTTCCTTCGCAAACTGCTACGAAATAAATTCCAGCTGCTTGCTTAGTTAAATCTACCGAAGTAAATAACAATGCTTTTGTTGGGTAGTTTTCTTCGAAAACAACTCTTCCTGTTAAATCCATTACCTTAATAGAAGATGCACCTTTAACATTTGCTTTTACATAAAACTTACCATTCGATGGGTTAGGGTATACTTCGAAGCCCTCTACCTTGCTATTTGATAAGCCTGCAGCGGTTCTAACAGAACCCCATTTAGCCACACCACCTGCAGTTGCAGAGGTATTGAATCCGCCAGCCCATCCGTTATTGATGTCGTTGAAACGAATACAAGTATGTTGGTCTTTGTCGATACTAATCCAAGTGCTTGCGCCATCTTCTGTATATGCTGCACCCGATCCACCCGAAGTTGAATTAGCAGATGTAGTAAACCATGTATCTGTACCAGCAACATTTTCAATTGCATTGAAATCATAAACACCAGCAACTGTATCGATACCTGCATAATCCCAAGTTAAACCACCATCTTCAGAGATGATAAATGTATTAACTAGTGCGGTTGTGTTTGCCATTACTGCAACTGCAAAATCTTTATCTTGAAAAGAGATGCTTGGTAATGCGGTTCCGTCTGTGCTATCTAATGGCGTAGTGCCTAAAGCCCAGGTTAGACCCCTGTCTTTACTCAATAAAACACGGCCGAAAGTAGTTGGGTAAACAAATGTGCTATCGTAAGCAGCAAAGTAACCAACGGTTCCGTATTCGGTAGCTAAAGGTGTACAAGGAATATTTGCGCTAGGTACGCGAGTCCAAGTTGCACCACCATCTGCAGTGGTATAAATTTCGAAATAACCATTTGCTGGGTCGCCAGCTGCAATGCCGTTTTGTGCATCAAAAAAATGTACCAAGTTGATAAAAGAACTGGCATTGGTAAATGTACCTGCAGAAATTTTTGTCCAATTTACACCACCATTTGTGGTTTTGTAAATGCCTTGTAAGCCAATTGCAGCAGTTGCTGGATAGATAGAAGCATATGCTGTATTTGCATCAATTGCAGAAATATTTGCTAATCCATAATTGTTTAATGCAGTAGCAGTTGTTCCTTTTACCGCACCTGCTAACCAAGAAAAACCACCATCGGTAGTTACACTAAAATCACGAATGGTTGCGCCTCCTCCAGATCCGTCGTAAGCTACAGCCCATACAATATTTGAATCTACAACATCAAAGTCGTTGATGCCTCTAGAAGCTGTTGTAAAGCCAGAATTTTGCACATGAAATGCTTGTTGAGCAGAAGCAGAAAATCCTGCAACTACTATTGTTAATAAGAGTAAAAGTTTTCTTTTCATAATCTATTTTTTTGGATGTATAAATCTTCTGCAAGTTAATAAAAATGAGAAAAGCATTTCTTGTTTGTTCGTTTTTTAAAAAAAATTTTCGTTAAACAAGCTAATTTTAGCTTTCAAATGCCGAAATTGGGTTATTTGGATCTTTTAAAATATCCATTAAAGTATAATTCCAGGGTTTCCAAAATGCCTCGAGCACTTGCGCATAGGTTTTATTTACCCATTCGTCGAATGGCGCTTTAGTAAAGAAACCATTTAATGCACTTACATAAATTTTATCTTGGTGTAACACAAAATCATATTGCATAATTTGATTAAACAAATAATTAGCATAAAATACTTTTGCGCAAAACTCTTGCAATTGTTTTGCTGTAATAGGCTGATTATTTATTTTTTCGAATAAATTTTGATGATAAATTTTATTCGCACCATTATCTTGAAGGCAAATTAAAATGGCCTTGCTTTTTATGCGCAATAAAAATGTCATGGTGTTAATTTCGTTTCGATGCTCAAATGGAGCAAGGCTTTCGTCGTTTTCAACATTTAAAATAAATAAGGAAAATGGCTTAGCCTCTTCGGCATCGATTTCAAAAATAATGCCTTGTAAAAAAAATAAAAGATTTTTAAATTTTTCGACTAGTGCTGGAGATAAATCAAAAATTTCTCCTCTTTGCTGGTTAATAAGCCCGTGTTTTACTTCTTTATAAATTAATCCGTAAGAAATTAAACCAGACCAAAAAAATAAGGTCCATTCCGAAATTTGTGCAAGGCCTGTTGGATTTTCAAAAGCATCGGCAACCTCATTTTGTAGCAATTCAATTTTTTCTTTCGCTTTTTGGCTACAGGGCAGGCTTAGTTTTCCGTAGGTAGTATAGGTTTCGTCTAATAGTTTAAAAGGCTGCTCTTTTAACTCAAAAGCATCCATTAGCCATTCAGGAAATATGTATAATGGAGCGCTTGCCTCATCGAGTTTTTCGCCAGTCAAAAAGCAAGTGTTTGCCCTAAACTCAAAATTGATAAATGGATTGTATAAAGTCTGTTGCATAATCTATATTTACAAAAGTAATAAATGATTTGAATTGTATTGATTTTATAGAAAAGCTATGATCGAATTTCACACAGAACCCTTCTCGCTAGAATTAAATTTTCCTTTTAGTATATCAAACTTTTCGCGAACCAATACCCCAATTGCATTGGTTCGCTTACAGTACGAAGGATTAATTGGATATGGCGAAGCTTCTATGCCACCCTATTTGGGGGAAACACAAGAAAGCGCGAGTCACTTTTTTTCTAAAGTAAGTTTGCGGAATTTTGAGCCAAGCCAATATTTGTCCATCATTGAGTATATTGATAATTTAGAGCCTGGGCACCATGCTGCAAAAGCTGCAATAGATATTGCCTTACACGATTTAATTGCAAAAATAAAAGGTGTTCCATGTTACGAATTGCTTGGTTCTGATCCTACGAAAATGCCTTTCACTTCCTTTACCATAGGCATCGATCATCCCGAAATTATTGCTATCAAAATGAAAGATGCAGCACCCTTTCATTTTATCAAAGTAAAATTAGGCTCTGATCAAGATCAAGCCATTATCAATACCATTAGGGCTATTAGCGATAAGCCCATTTATGTTGATGCAAACAGAGGCTGGGGCAGTAAAGAACATGCGTTGGAAATGATTGAATGGTTGGCTACGCAAAATGTGCATATTATAGAACAACCCCTAGAAATTAACCAGCTGGCAGATATGGAATGGTTGAAAGCAAAATCTCCTTTACCATTATTTGCGGACGAATCCTGCAGACGCTTATACGATATTGAAAATATTGCGAATGCATTTCATGGTATCAATATAAAATTAATGAAATCGACTGGCATTGCCGAAGCGCAAAAAATGATTGCCAAGGCGCGTGATTTAAATTTAAAAATAATGATGGGTTGTATGAGCGAAACATCTTGTGGTATTTATGCTGCCGCTGCGCTAGCACCCCAAGTAGATTATTGCGACCTAGACAGTCCTTGGATGGTAAAAAATAATCCTTTCGAAGCGCCACTTTTAATTGATGGTAAAATTCAACTTACAAATAGCCCAGGATTAGGATTAATTTTAAAATAAAAAAAGGGCTCGCAATTATACAAGCCCTTTTTTATGTTGAGTTTAAAAATTATTTCTCTAACCCTTTATTGATTGTGTAAATAACATTGGCTCTGTGTGCTCTTGAATCTGCATCAGCCAGCGCAGCAGCAGCTCCTACAATCGCTTTAATTTTTCTCAAATTTGCTAAAGCATTTGATTGCGCTCTATAATCAAAACTAGAACTATTTACTATTTCAATTAAATTATTTACATAAGCCAATTGTAAGTTTTGTCTAAAGCCATTCACTGCTGTTTGGGCATCAGCGTTAAAAATAGCAGTCGTTAAATCGTTCATCATTTCAGAAACGCCATATTGATTTCCATATAAACCACCATCAGAAATTCGCTTCAATACATTGGCACTCAAAATATGTGCAAATATTCCTTTTTGAACATTTAACACGCGTTCGTGAATTTTTGGATCTTCGTTTCCGCCGCTAAAACCTCTTCTTTGGTATTGCAAGTATTGATATAAATCTGCTGGTAAATCAAAGGCTTTAGGCGCAAAAACATATTCGGATAAAGCTTTCATCGCTCTTTTTTGATCTGCGTAACTTACAGCGGTAATAGGCTTTACAGCGCTTTTTTGTTCAGGAAAACTTCTATCAATATAAACACCACCAATGTATCTCGAAATAACACCTGCCGCCGTATTGTATTCGCCTGCAGCTACTAAATAAGCATTGCGCATTTCTTGATAAGATTGTCCTTCTTTAATATATTTTGATTTTAATTTCTTCATTAAATTATTCGAAAGTTTCATGCGGTCTATCGAATAAGTAATCGCATCGTTTGTTAAATCGTTGATCATTACTCTTGGATCAATACCTTTGCCAGCTGATCGCATGTCATCGGCGTCGTTTCCAAAAGTCAATTGCGGATCGCTCGAGCGCGCTGCAATTTTCAATAACCTATCGGATTCCTCTTTTTCATTTTCAAGCGATGTGCTGTATCCAAATTCTATTGCCCATAAATCGTAAGGACCTGGTTTGGTTGTAAAGTACTGCCCCTGCTTGGTTCTGTCTAATGCAATATTTGCAGCAGGATAATCCATCACAGAACCTGTAAGTCCAATTTGTTTTGTTAAAGTGGTATTATTAATATTTGCTGGGCTATGCAATTGACTGGCTTTCATGTTATGATTTAAACCGAAAGTGTGCCCTACTTCGTGTAATACTAAATAGTATAACGATTGTTTTATATAATTACTTTTTTCAACATCTGTTGCACTATAAGCCATTAAAGCAGCGTTGCCAAATTGCGTTGCTTGGCTAAAATAATTTCCTATATCGCAAAAGTTATTTTGCGTAAATTCATTTGCTTGAAAAGTTTGCGAGGTAGCATCAAAAAGTTTTTCTTGTTTTAAACGATTGGTAAAAAACACATACTCTAGCATAATATCTGCACCAATAATTTGGCCAGTTTTAGGATTTACAAAACTTGGACCATAGCCACCAAATGGTGGGAAGGGAGAAGAAGTCCATCTTAAAACATTATATCTAATATCTCCCGCATCCCACGAAGCCGTGTCTGGTTGTACTTCGCAGCGAATGGCATTTTTAAATCCTGCCTTTTCAAATGCTTGATTCCAAGCTAAAATAGCTTCTTTAATAGTTGGCCTAAATTCTACCGGAGTGGTATTTTCTATCCACCAAGTTATTGGCTCAATAGGTTCTGATAAAGCAGCAGATGGATCTTTCTTTTCTAAATTCCATCTGTTAATCACATCTTTATAAGGCGTCGCCTTTTGCGTAGTCATGTCTTCAATTTGTTGCATAAAATAACCAATGCGCGGATCGTCGTATCGTGGCTTGAAATTATTTTTAGGCATTTCAATAATAGAATGTTGAATTTTAACTGTTACAGATCTTGCATCTGTAACATCTGGACCACCACCATTTGCAGGTGCAGGATTGTCGTAAACATATTCTACAATTACATCTGTATTTTTTGGATAATTACGGATGCTAACGAATTTTGTTTTTTCTTTACTCAGCGTGCCTAAGGTGAAACTAGCGCCTGGCTTAGCGTTGGGGTTAGGTGAAGGTTTTATTTGTGATAAATTTTCAACCAAAAATAATTCGTCTGCTTTCAATAAATAATTTTCACCTTCTTCTGCCATAATTTTTAAAGAAGCTAAAATTGGTTTGTTGATATTCGCATCGGCCGATTTTGAAATTGGATTAGCTGGATCAAAATAATAATTGGTGTTTTCTTTAACAAACTCAATTCTATCAAAATATTTTCGAATCGAAAATACTTCGTTGTCTCTGAAAGAACCTTTAAAAGCGCCGGCTGCAACTACCCCATTTTCGGCATAGTTAAAATAAATATATTCTTTGTTTAATTGTTCTTTTTTGATTTTCATGTAAACAGTACCCAAGGCAGTATCCTGATACATGGCAAATAAACCGTCGTTAAGCTTAGTAGGCTTTATGATTTCTTTGATGGTTTTTTTAACTTCTTTTTTAGGTGCCTCTGTTGTAGCAGCAGTAGCTGGTACAGCGTTTTTGTTTTTCTGCGCAAAACTTGTATTACAGCATAAAATACTAGCGAATACGATCGCCATTGATAGGTTTGTTTTTCTTAGCATATTGTTAGCTTTTAATTAAGATACTATTTTAGGTTCACGTTTACTGCCACCATATAATTCGTAAGCAAGTAACCTGCATTCTAATTTACTATTAAAAAATTCTGTTTTTTGCGAAGCCTTCAAACCTACTTTTTTAGCAAGATTAGGACTAGCTGTAAAAATAAATCCTTTATATCCTTGACAAGCGGTTTTTAGAAAATCGCCAATGGCTTTATAAATAATTTCCAACTCTTCATATTCTCCTAGTCTTTCGCCATACTCGGGGTTAATCATCACAACGCCTGGATTGTCTGTTGGCACTTTGGTATCTCTAAAATCACACACTTCAAAATCAATAATGTGATCGACTCCTGCTGTTTGTGCATTCATGCGCGTAGCATTGATTGCATTTGGATTAATATCTGTAGCAATTATTTTTGCTGGCGTGCTTTTTAATGCAATGGCCCTGCCTTCTGTTCTAATGGATTGATAGTATTCGTCGTTGTATCCTTCGATGTGCATAAAGCTATAATAGGCTCTTAGCAAACCTGGATATTTATTTAAGGCCATTAATGCTGCTTCAATAGCTAGCGTGCCGCTACCGCACATTGGATTCACAAAGTCTGTTTTGCCATCCCAGCCACTGGCCATAATGGTTGCCGCAGCTAAGCTTTCTTGCATTGGCGCCGAACCAGGTAATTTTCTATAATTATGTTTAGATAATGTTTCGCCAGAAGTATCAATAAAAACCGACACTTGGTTTTCTCGCCAAAATAAATGAATCACTAATTTATTTCTTTCCGGACCACTGTCTGGTCTGATGCCAAATTTTTCTTTCATGCGATCAACAATCGCATCTTTCAATTTAACATTGGCAAATAAATTATTATCGATGGTATCGTTTTCCACATTAGAAGTGATGCATAAATAGCCATCTTTTTTAATGATGTTTTCCCATTCAATAGTTAAAGCTTCTTTATACATTAAATCGGCATTCACCGCTTCAAAATCTTTGATTAACCACAATACTTGGTTACCCGTACGAATGTAAAAATTAAGTTTAATGCAATCGTTGATTGTTCCTTCAATGGCAACACCAGTAGACCACTGATCAATTATAGTATAGCCTAAATCTGTTACCTCTTTACTCAAATATGGAGCAATAAATTTGGGGCAAGTAATAATTATTTTACTCTTTTGTTCAAACGAAATGCTCATGTTATGTATTTAAAAAAATTAAGATTTATTTGACGCTTCCGCCATTGCTAATTGCTTTTGTGGGTGCTATAAATGCTAAACTTCCATCTGCATTTTCTGCCATTAATATCATGCCTTCTGAAGTAATGCCTTTGATATCTCTAGGCGCTAAATTTACTAATATGGTTACTTGTTGGCCAATGATATTTTCGGGTTCGTAATAGGCTGCAATACCAGATACTACAGTTCTTTGATCGATTCCGGTATCGATGGTCATTTTCAATAAATTTTTTGTTTTAGGTACGCGTTCGGCAGCAATAATGGTGCCTACACGCATATCGTTTTTACTAAAATCATCGAAAGTAATCAGTGGTTTTTGTGCTTCCATTTGATGGTTTGCTTGTTCGTTTTCTTTTTTAGACGCAGTCAATTTTGCAAGTTGTGCATCCATTTGTTCGTCTTCTATTTTTGCAAATAATAAAGTAGCCGATCCTAGCTGATGCCCAGCAGGTATTAGGTTTGCATCGCCTGCCGTATTCCAATCGGAACTTGCTAAATTTAATTGTTCAAATAAACTTTTAGAAGTAAATGGTAAAAATGGTTCTGAAAGTATGGCTAAGTTTGCGGCAATTTGCAAACTGATGGCTAAAATAGTTGCTATCCTTTGCGATTCCTCTTTGCTAATTTTCCAAGGTTCGGTGTCGGCTAAATACTTATTTCCTAAACGCGCTAAATTCATTAATTCTACAAGCGCTTCTCTGAATCGATATTGCTCAATTGATTTAGCGATTTTTGCTGGATACGCTTGCATTTCGGCAAGTACTGCTAAATCGTATGGCGTACAGTCTTTGATTTCGCCGGCTTTGCCCTCAAAATACTTATGACTCAATACCATTACGCGGTTAATAAAGTTGCCGAAAACGGCTACTAGCTCGTTGTTATTTCTGGCCTGAAAATCTTTCCAGGTAAAATCGTTGTCTTTTGTTTCGGGCGCATTTGCACAAAGTACATATCTTAATATATCTTGCTTACCAGCAAAATCTTGCAAATATTCATGTAACCAAACGGCCCAATTTCTAGAAGTAGAAATTTTTTCGCCTTCTAAATTTAAAAATTCGTTAGCTGGAACATTTTCTGGTAAAATATAATCACCGTGTGCCATTAAAATAGCAGGAAAAATAATACAATGAAAAACAATATTATCTTTTCCGATAAAATGCACCAATTTAGTGTCTTTGTTTTTCCAATATTTTTCCCAGTCTGGTGTTAATTCTTTCGTAGCAGAAATATAACCGATAGGTGCATCAAACCAAACATATAACACTTTTCCTTCGGCTTCTTTCAAGGGAACTTTAACGCCCCAATCTAAATCGCGTGTCATGGCGCGTGGTTGCAAACCTTGGTTCAACCACGACTTGCATTGCCCAAATACATTGGCTTTCCAGTCTTTATGGGAATCAATGTAATTTTCGATGTCGCCTTGCATTTTGTCTAAAGGCAAGAACCAATTTTTTGTTGTTTTTAAAATTGGTACTGCACCAGAAAGTGTAGAATGCGGATTGATTAAATCAGTTGCGTTTAAAGTGCTGCCACAATTTTCGCATTGATCGCCGTAGGCATTTTCGTTATTGCAATTTGGACAAGTTCCTACAATATATCGATCTGCTAAAAATTGATTGGCTTGTTCATCAAAATATTGTTCCGTAACTTCTTCGTTAAAAATATTTTTTTTGTAAAGATTAGTGAAAAATTCAGAAGCCGTTTCATGGTGTGTTGGAGAAGAAGTTCTAGCGTATATATCGAATGAAATACCAAAATCTTTAAAAGCATCACCCATCATTTTATGGTATTTATCGATGACTTGTTGGGAAGTAATGCCTTCTTTTTTTGCTCTAATTGAAATTGCGGCACCGTGTTCATCGGAACCACAAATAAATTTCACATCTTTACCTTTAGAACGAAGATAACGCACGTATATATCTGCAGGCAAATAACACCCTGCCAAATGGCCTATATGAACCGGACCATTTGCATATGGTAAAGCAGCGGTAACGGTGGTTCTTTTAAAATGATCTTCCAAAACTTTGGTATTAATATATAATCTGGCAAAGATAATGCTTTAAACGCAATGCACATTCCAAGAAATCTTAAAAAAGGCGATACAATAGGTATTTTAAGTACCGCGCGTAAAATAAATGCAGCTGCACTGCAATTTACCATCAATTTGCTAGAAAGTTGGGGCTTAAAGGTGGTTTTAGGAAGCAGTATTGGTATGGCCCATCATCAATTTGCGGGTACCGCCGAACAAAGATTAGCTAATTTTCAGGAATTTTTAGATGATGATAACATTGCTGCCATTTTATGTGCTCGAGGCGGTTATGGTACCATGCAAATGATGGACGATATCAACTGGGATCATTTTTTAAAAAATCCAAAATGGATTTGCGGATTTTCGGATGTGACCGTTTTACATTCGCATTTATCTGCAATGGGTGTGTCCAGTATACATTGCTCCATGCCTTCCCTTTTCCCTACAGAAATAGATCACGAAACTTTGCATTCAATGCGCCGCGCATTGATGGGTGAAAGTAATGAAATTGATTTTGCTATTTCTAAATTTAATAAAGCAGGTAATGCAGAAGGAGATTTAGTTGGCGGAAATTTATCTTTGATATATGCATTGCAAGCAAGTGATAGTGATATCGATACTAATGGTAAAATTTTATTTCTAGAAGACCTAGACGAGTATTTATATCACATCGAAAGAATGATGATTAGTTTAGATCGCGCTGGAAAGTTAAAAGGTCTGAAAGGCTTATTAATAGGAGGAATGACGGCTATGAAAGACCACGAAATTCCATTTGGAAGTACAGTTGAAGAAATTATTTTAGGGGTTTGTGAAAAATATAATTTCCCAATTTATTTTAATTTTCCGGCTGGTCATTTGGAATTTAATTTTGCCTTAAAATTACAGTACCCTGTAAAGATTACAAGCAAAAACGATTGCGTACAATTTCAACAAATGTAATTACTGCTTAAGCAATCTTTCTGTCTGCGTAAATTTTTTATTCGAAATTTTTACAAAATAAACACCCTTTGCTAATTTTTCAATATTGATGCTATGGTTGGCATGGTTAATTTTCTGTGCATGCATTTGCATGCCATTGCTATCATATATTACCAAATCAACATCGTCATCGGTAATGTTTAAATCGAATTGAATTTGTGTCTGCGCTGGATTTGGATGCATGGTAAATAACTTTGCTTTATCTAACATAATTCCAGTATTCGTGTTTGTCAACTTAATTAGCACATTACTGCTAGCTTTGAGCGTGTTTGCCTGTATAGTAAAATTGGCAAAACCACCTACATTATTAATGGTTAGTACTCCTAAATTTTCGCCAGTTAATAAATTACTTGCTTGGTAATTACCTGCGTTTAAAGTCGAAATGCCTAAAGATAAACTGTCGGTTGTATTGGAATTAGAAAAATTACTTACACTTAAAATGGCTGTTTGATTATAAATTCTTACAAAGGCCATATTGGTATTTTTTTGATTAGCTAATAATAAAACATAGCCTTTTCTTAAGGCTTCGTTTTCGTTTCTTGCTCGAATTAATTTTTGATAATAATTCCAAATAGAATTTTTGTTTGCACTTAAAGTTTGCACATTATTAGTTGTATAATTTGTGCCCAGTGTTTGCCATGGAAGGTGTGTGCTAAAGCCTGCATTTGTGCCCGCAGTCCATTGCATAGGTTTGCGTTTATTTTCGTCTGCACCCGAACCAATCATGCCAATTTCTTCGCCATAGTAAATGAACGGAACGCCTGGCAGTGTTAGGTATTGGGCCGCCGCTAATTTCATTTTGCTCGTATCGTTTCCTAGTTGCGTATACACCCTGTCTTGATCGTGGTTAGTTAAAAATGTGCCGTATTGTAAACTCGGATAGGCTTGCGCAACCACCTTAATTTGATTTTTAATTGCCTCTGAATTTTTATTATTTACCGAAGTTAAAATTGCACCTGCTAAACCAAATTCGAAACAAGCATCGAGTCTATTATTTTCAACATAAGGCACGATTGATGGAGTAGCGGACCAAACTTCTCCAATGGCAAAAGCATTTGGATTTGTTTTTTTATACGAAGCGTTAAAATCTTGCAACAGCATAAAATTGCCTGGGGTATTTTCTAAAACGGCACCATCTTCATCTAAATATTTAATGGCATCTAATCTAAAACCATCTACTCCTTTGTTGAGCCAAAAATCACTCACTTTAAACATTTCGGTTTTTACTGCTGCATTATCGTAATTTAAATCTGGCATGCCATTATAAAAAAGCCCGTAATAATAGCTGTTGTTGTAATTATGCCATACCGTTTGCCCCCATGGGCCTAAAAAGGCTGGATTTGTGGGGCTCCATACATACCAATTACGGTAATTATTTACATTATTAGCCGATTGCGTAAACCAAGGATGTTGGTTAGAAGTATGATTCATTACATAATCAATGATAATTTTAATGCCATGTGCATGCGCGCTATCAATAAGCGCTTCGAAATCTGCCATCGTCCCGTAGTCTGGTTCGGTTGCGTAATAATCTGTAACGTCGTATCCATGATAACTTGGCGATGCCATCATGGGCATCAACCATAAAGCAGTAATACCTAAGTCTGAATTTGTGTTTGGATTGCCATCATTTAAATAATTTAATTTTTGAATGATGCCTTGAAAATCTCCAATGCCATCGTTATTGCTATCGTAAAAACTACGCACAAATATTTCATAAAATACCGCATCGTTCCACCAATAAGTTGCATAATTTGTGCTAGGTAAATTACATTTATTAAAAGCTACTGCCGGCAAATTGGTAGCGGCAGTAATTGTTTGATAACGGTTAAAAGTACTACCCACGCTGCAATACAGCGGAGGGTTTTCGGCTCCTGCCCAAGTGTTACCATTCACAAATTTATATTCATAATAGCCCGCCGGAAAATTCAATATTACTTCGTAAATGCTATCTGCATTTGCATCCGTTAGTAAAGTAGCGGCCGGATCCCAATCCGAATTAAATCCCGCTTCGTTTTGAAAATTTCCGGCGACATGCACCCCCGATGGTGAAATAATTTGTTGGTGCATATCGACACTAAATTTCACCGCAAAATTTTGCGCAAAAAGTGTTAATGGAAAACAACAAATAAGAAATAAATATTTTTTTAAGGGTTTAATTTGCATGGAAGTTTTTTAAAACGAAATAAAAGTGGCCCCTACAGGAATCGAACCTGTACCGAGAGAACCGGAATCTCCCATTCTATCCATTAAACTAAAGGGCCATAAAGTGTCTCAAAGATGCAAAATATCCTCGATTTGTCTATTTTTTATAAAATTTCGCCAAGAAATTTGTGCTTATATGTATAAAAAAGTTATATTTAAGCTACACTAAACCTAAATTATGAAATTAAAAAAATTACTCTTTTTGATTTGTACTATTTTATTTATTCAATCAGAATTAATAGCACAAACAACCGTTACCATTCCAACTGCAAATACAGCAGTTACCATTACTGGTAATGGAACTACTGTAACTACCATCAGAAGAAAACCTTTAGGTAGTAATCGTTCTTACGAAAGAACTGCTATTAAATATACCAAAGCAGAAGTTGGTTCGCTTGGTAATATTAGCGGCATCGCATTTTATTGCGATACAGTTTTAAACGCAGGCAGAACACCTGTAAAAATTTACATCAAAGAAGTAGCAGATACTACTTTTACGGCAAGTACTGTAGCTGCTGAAGAAGCTGGCGCTACCCTAGTTTTTGCAGATACTTTAAATTCAACTTTATTTGTAAAAAATACTTGGGTGCCGATTACTTTCAGTACACCATTTTTACATGCTAATCAAACCAATATTGAAATTATTGTTGAAACAAATTCTGGCGGATTAAATGGTTCAGA
>CAIMAP010000078.1 GCA_903838995.1 uncultured bacterium
AAAATTGTTTCGGCACCAGAAGGAATAGAAGGTGCAGGTTTTTTCGCAACGCGATTAGACAAAGTAGTAGGTCTTGCAAGATCACATTCATTATGGCCTTTACCGTTTGCAACTTCATGTTGCGGAATTGAGTTTATGGCTACCATGGGATCTCATTACGACTTCGCTAGATTTGGTTCTGAGCGTCCAAGTTTTTCGCCTCGTCAAGCAGATTTATTAATGGTAATGGGAACCATCGCTAAAAAAATGGGTCCTGTTTTAAAACAAGTTTATTTACAAATGGCCGAACCCCGCTGGGTAATTGCTGTTGGCGCTTGTGCATCTTCTGGTGGTATCTTCGATACTTACAGTGTTATGCAAGGTATCGACGAAATTATTCCAGTAGATGTTTATGTGCCTGGATGTCCGCCGCGCCCCGAAGCAATCATCGATGGCTTTAATCGTATTCAAGATTTAGTAAAATCTGAATCGATGCGCAGAAGAAATACACCAGAGTACCAAGCCCTCATGACTAATTACGGAATTAAATAAAATGGTAATAGCAACAGAAAATTTGATCGCAGATTTGCAGTCTACTTTTGGAACTGCATTGAGTAATTTTGAAGAGCCTTATGGTTTGTTAACCTTTCAAACTAATAAAGACAGCATCATTCCTGTATTAAAATATTTAAATGAAAACGAAACCTACCGTTTCCGTTTTTTAACAGATGTTTGCGCCGTTCATTATCCAACAACAAAAGAGTTAGCAGTTGTTTATCATGTACAAAGCATGGAAAATAATTTTCGAATAAGAATTAAAGTATTTATTCCAGAATCAAATCCTAAAATTCCTACTGCAACTGTTTTATACGAATCTGCTAATTGGCAAGAGCGAGAAACCTATGATTTCTACGGAGTAATTTTTGAAGGACATCAAAATTTGGTTAGAATTTTAAATGTAGACGACATGGTTGCTTTTCCTATGAGAAAAGAACATCCACTAGAAGATCCAAACAGAATTGATAAAAACGATACTTATTTCGGTAGATAAAAAATTAACATAGAATTATGGCTCATATTCAACTTGGCAACGATTCATTAGAAAAAGAAACCACGACTTTAAATCTTGGTCCAACGCATCCTGCAACGCATGGAGTATTCCAAAATGTTTTGGAAATGGACGGCGAAAGAATTGTCAGTGCCGTTTCTACTATAGGTTATATACACAGAGCATTTGAGAAGATTGCAGAACATCGCCCCTATTATCAAATTACCCCTTTAACCGATCGACTTAATTATTGTTCGTCGCCCATTAATAATTTTGGCTGGCATTTAACGGTCGAGAAACTATTAAATATTGAAACGCCTAAGCGTGTAGATTACATGCGCATCATCATTATGGAATTGGCGAGAATTTCGGATCATTTAATTTGTAACGGAATTTTAGGAGTAGATACCGGTGCATTTACTGGCTTCTTATATTTGATGCAAGAGCGCGAAAACATTTACGAAATTTACGAAGAAATTTGTGGCGCAAGATTGACAACCAATTTTGGTCGTGTGGGAGGTTTTGAAAGAGACTTCAACGACATAGCCATTTTAAAAATCAAAAAGTTTTTAGCCACCTTCCCTAAGGTGATGAAATCTTTCGAAGAGCTTTTTAATAGAAACAGAATATTTATTGACAGAACAGTTGGCGTAGGTGCCATTAGCGCCGAGAAGGCTTTAAACTATGGCTTTACCGGCCCATGTTTAAGAGCAACTGGTGTAGACTACGATGTGCGTACCGCTAATCCATACAGTTCTTATCAAGAATTTGATTTTGAAATTCCGGTGGGAACCAACGGCGATACTTACGATAGGTATATGGTAAGGAATGAAGAAATTTGGCAGAGCTTAAGATTAATTGAACAAGCTTTAGCAAAAATGGAAAAAGAACCCAAAGGAATTTTCCATGCAGATGTACCTGCTTATTACTTACCCGAAAAACAAGATGTGTATTCCAACATGGAAGCACTCATTTATCATTTTAAAATTGTAATGGGTGAAGTGGATATGCCTAAAGGCGAATTATACCATGCAGTAGAAGGTGGAAATGGAGAGCTCGGATTTTATTTAATCTCAGAAGGCGGCAGGTCGCCGTATAGACTGCATTTTAGAAGGCCATGTTTTATTATTTATCAAGCATTCGCAGAAATTGCGAAAGGATCTTTGTTATCTGACGCGATTGTTACGATGAGTAGTTTGAATGTAATAGCAGGCGAATTAGACGCTTAATATATTTTTTAAAAGCATAAAAAATAAGTAAATGAATTTAGCATTTTCAGAAGAAGCATTGACACTTTCAAAAGCGTTAATGAAAAGATATCCGGAAGGAAAACATAAATCGGCATTGATTCCAATCTTGCATATTGCGCAAGCAGAATTTAATGGTTGGTTAAGTTCGGATGCAATGGATTATGTGGCAAGCATTATTGGCATTAAACCAATTGAAGTTTATGAGGTTGCCTCTTTTTATTCCATGTTTAATATGCAACCTGTTGGCAAATGTTCTTTAGAAGTTTGTCATACTGGCCCATGCGCAATAAATGGAGCAGAAAGTTTAATTAGCTATTTAGAAAATAAATTGAATATTAAGCTTGGCCAAACTACCGCAGATGGCATGTTTACGCTAAAGGCAGTAGAATGTTTGGGCTCTTGTGGATCGGCACCGATGTTACAGTGCGGTGTAAACTATTACGAAAACTTAACAAACGAAAAGGCAGACGACTTAATCAATAAGTTAACTGCCGAAAACCGTTTACAATCTTATACAGATATAAAATAATTTTAAATAGATGTTACGCGCAATAACGCTTCCTGCAAAATATCGTTTCTTAAATAAATTATTTAAGCAAGGCGAATTTGTGTTGTTAGATATTGGCGCAGGAAATCATTCGGCATCAAAAACAAAAAAGTGGTTTCCAAATTGTGAGTACCACGGTTTAGATTTAAATAAAAATTATAATAATGACGAAAACGATTTTAAACTCATGCAATCGTTTTATGAATTAAACTTAGAAGATTTAAACTTGGATAGTGTACCCAATGCACACTTCGATTTTATTATGATGGCTCATGTGATTGAGCATTTGAAAAACGGAGATCAAGTATTGGTAAAATTATTAGCAAAGCTCAAACCCGGAGGATACTTATATGTAGAGTATCCTGGAATTCGATCTACTCGACTTCCACGGATGAAGGGGACCTTGAATTTTTTTGACGATGATACCCATGTTAGGGTGTATTCGTTAACGGAGTTGTATAATTTATTTTTAAAAAATAATACAGAAATCATTAAAGGTGGCACGCGAAGATATATTCCAAATATATTAATGATGACATTGTAGGTAATTCATAATTTAATTAAATACGGAAAAATATTACCCAGTATTTTTTGGGATTTTTTCGGGTTTGCAGAATTTAT
>CAIMAP010000079.1 GCA_903838995.1 uncultured bacterium
AATATAGTTTTTTTAGGTAAAAAACCAGCTATTTATTAGAAAAAAGGCACTGAAAATGCGATGATTGAAAATAATTAAGGCATTTCCTTAAAAATTATTAATAAAGTTCTTTATCTGAACTTTGTACCGGAATAAGGTTATGTAATTTTAACAATGCCCTTGCTAATCGAGTGGCTAAATTAGGTTCATAAGTTGCCCCTTTATCAAAAGCTATAATCACATTAAAAGGCACATACTTTATTTTATTTATTTGACTTTTAGAAGAGTAATTTAATGCAAAAGGGCTTTGTAATTTTTCAGGGTATAATAATACTCGCTGGGTAGTTTCAACAGAATTGCTTCGCTTAAAATCAATTTTTGTAATATCAATGGTTACTTGCTTGAGCTCGTCTAAGTAACAAGCATTTCGAGGATCCGATTTTAGCGTTAATACCAAAAGATCTTCTGTACTAAAAGTAACATTTACAACTGGGTATTCGCAATTATTTTTATTGGCTAGATTTCCGGTAATATAAATGATTGGTTTAAACTTGAGTATTTTTTCAATAATCCAAGCTTCCGTTTCTTCTTTACTTGGTTCTTTAGCGGGCTCCAACACAACTGGAATTGGTGCTTCTACTTTTACTTTCTTTTTTTTAACTGGCTTTTTTCTTTGCGAATTAGGCACTTGCGCATACACCTGCGAGATGAGTAAAAAAAATAAAAGGAAATAACTGAATATAGTTTTCATTAATACGCCAATAAATTTTGAATAAGCTTTGTTACTTTAGCAGCATTAGGCATCATGGTAAATTCTAATTGCGCATTCAAAGGAATAGCAGGTAATGCTTCGGAACCTAATACAGCAACCGCTGCATCTAAGTATTCAAAACAAGTGGAAGAAATTCTTCCTGCTAATGCCTGCGCAAAAGAATTATTAATGGGCTCTTCTGTTAATACCAAACACCTACCATGTTTTTGAACAGATGCTTGAATGGTTTCGAAATCTATGGGGTGAATGGTTCTTAAATCGATAATTTCTACTTGACCTGCAAATGACTTAGCAGCTGCAGAGGCCCAATACACGCCCATTCCATAGGTGATGATCGTAAGGGTTTTAATTTCTTTATTTGGTGCAGCGCTTTGTACAATTCTTGCTTTACCTAAAGGAATAATATAATCTTCGTCGGGCTCAATGGTTTTAGCTTCTTCGGTTCCTTTTATTTTTGACCAATACAATCCTTTATGTTCTAACATAATCACTGGATTGGGATCGTAGTAAGCGGCTTTCATTAATCCTTTTAAATCTGCGGCAGTAGATGGATAACAAATTTTAATCCCTCTGATATTAGCTAATACAGATTCTACCGAACTAGAATGATAGGGTCCACCACTGCCATAAGCGCCAATAGGGACGCGGATGATAGCCGATACTGGCCATTTACCATTTGATAAATAACAAGACCTGGCAACCTCTGTAAATAATTGATTTAAACCTGGCCATATATAATCTGCGAATTGCACTTCTACAATTGGTTTTAATCCAACGGCCGACATGCCCACCGTACTTCCTATAATAAATGCTTCTTGAATGGCGGTATTAAATACCCGATCATCTCCAAATTTTTGCGCTAATGTTGCCGCTTCTCTAAACACACCGCCTAATCTTGCACCTACATCTTGACCATATAATAAACATTCTGGATGCTTTTGCATTAATTCTTTTACCGCAAATAATGCGGCATCGACCATGAGTGTGAGTTCTTTCCCCGCTCCTTCACGCGCACCTTTTTCTTCGGTTATTGGCGTGGGTGCAAAATCGTGAGTAAATAAATCTTCGGGGCTAGGATCTTCTGCTAATAAGGCTTTGGCGTAGTCGCTTGCTACTTGTTCAATGGCTTTTAATTCGATAGCTGAAATTTCTTTTTCAGAAATTCCACTAGCCAATAAATTTGCTTTTAATTTAGGATATGGATCTCTTGAAGCAGCTTCTGCTAAATCATCACGATACCATTCTTTTCTAACACCAGAAGTATGGTGATTTAACAGTGGCACTTTTGCATGAATTAAAAAAGGACGACGTTCTTTTCTGATAATATCCATTACTTCTTGAATCGTTTCAAACGAAGCAAGAAAATCGGTGCCGTCTATACTTCTTGTTTCAATTCCTTTAAATCCTTTGGCATATTCTGCGGCATCCATTGCACGAATTTCTTTTGCATTTGCAGATATATCCCATTCATTATCTTGCACTAAATATAAAATAGGTAATTGCTTTAAAGCCGCCATTTGAAAGGCTTCCGCCACTTCACCTTCGGTAATACATGCATCTCCTAAAGAACAAACTACAATAGGTTTTTCTGTTATTTGATTATTCGATAAACCTGTTTTTTCTTTGTATTGAATACCCATAGCTAAACCAGTAGTTGGTATGGCTTGCATTCCTGTTGCAGAAGATTGATGCGGAATTTTGGGCATGTCATCTCGCTTCAAACTTGGATGACAATAATAAGTTCTACCACCCGAAAAAGGATCATCTTTTTTAGCTAATAGTTGCAACATTAATTCATAAGGTTGCAAGCCAATGCCTAATAAAATGGCATCGTCTCGGTAATAGGCCGATAAATAATCTTGTGGTTTTAATTGTATTCCTAAAGCTAACTGTATGGCTTCGTGACCGCGAGAAGTTGCATGTACATATTTAGCCGTAACCTCTTTGTTTGCTTCATATAGTTCGGTCATGGCTTTTGCAGTACATAGCAAAGACCAAGCTTTTAAGAGTACTTTTTCTGAAACAAGCGAGGAATGTTTTTGGGAATTAGACATGGAATAAAATCGGGTTATTAACCAACAAATTTAAACTTTTTGTCCAATAAATAAGGCATGGATGTAAAACAAAGTAATTTGATAAAATTACTGATATTCAGACAGTTGAATAGAAAACTATTTCGCCTTAAATTGATTAATTGCATTAACTGTAAAATCTGAAAGCACCAATTTACCACTCATAGCCGCGCGTTCAATTAATAGCTCATCCCAATGTTCGGTTCCAGCCCAAGCTACTTGCTTTAACATTTGCATGGCTTCGGGATTACTAGCAGCTAATTTATTTGCTAATTGCAATACCGCTTGATCTAAAGCTTGCGTGCTTTCGTGCACTTCGGCAAACAATCCTTTTTCTCTAGCCCAAGCAGCACTTTGCCATTCACTTGCATTAATCGCTAATTGACAAAAAGCAGCAGAACCAATTTTTCTTTCTACTGCAGGGCCTACCACAAATGGACCAATACC
>CAIMAP010000080.1 GCA_903838995.1 uncultured bacterium
AATGTAAGTAATAAAGTAACCGAGAATTTAGATAAGGCAGATTTAGTGATTGCTTTAGACTTTGAGTTTCTAAAAGAAGCAACGCTATTGATGCACAAAGACATCGATTTAAATGGATACGAAGCCGATCAAGACCGAAAAGATAGACCCGCTTTTGATAAAGCCATAACAGAACTTTTACCAGATAAAGAAAGCAATAAATTTTTAAATGCTTTACATCAAGGTGGCCCTTATAATTTACCTAAGTTATTTAATAGCGGATTGGTTATTTCTGATGCACAATTAGCATGGGATCAAACGCGCAGGTCGTGGCGCTCTACTACCGATAAAATAGGCATCATGAGTAGTTATGATAAATCGATTAATAAAACATTTAAAGGCTATGTGGAAATTGTGAGAAAGAGAAGTGGAAATGTGCTGAATGTTTATTTTGAAATAAGTCCAGATGTATGGTATTTCTATACTTTCCGTCAAGGTCAAATGGAAGCTATTTCTTCTAATACTGATTTCAATAAAATATTAACAGAAAAAACCAAGGGAGATTCTCCTTTTAGTATTTCTGCGATGAAAAGAAAGTTAGATTTTGTAAGGTCTTTTTAAATTAAAAAAATGAAAATACATTTTATTGCTATTGGTGGAAGTGCCATGCATAATTTAGCCATTGCGCTGCATAAAAAAGGTTATCAAGTAACAGGTTCCGACGATGAAATTGTGGAACCTTCTAAATCGCGTTTAGCATCTTATCAATTATTGCCCGCAAAAGAAGGTTGGAACGAAGCGGCCATTACACCCGATTTACATGCGGTAATTTTAGGAATGCATGCACGAGCAGACAACCCAGAACTATTGAAAGCAAAGGAATTGGGCCTACCTATATTTTCTTACCCCGAATATTTATACGAACAATCTAAAGATAAAAAACGCGTAGTTATAGGAGGTAGCCATGGCAAAACTTCTATTACTGCTATGATTTTGCATGTACTTCAAGCCAATCATTTTCCAATAGATTATATGGTTGGTGCGCAATTGCGTGGTTTCGATACCATGGTTAAAATTACCGACGATGCGCAAACGATTATTTTAGAAGGAGACGAATATTTATCATCGCCCATAGATCGCAGACCAAAGTTTCATTTGTACAAAGGTCATGTTGCCGTGCTCAGTGGCATTGCCTGGGATCACATCAATGTTTTTCCAACCTTCGAAATTTATTTGCAACAATTTTCACAATTCATTGATACACTCGAGCCAAATGCAGTCTTAATTTATTCGGCAAACGATGCGGTGTTAACCAATTTAGTAAAACAACACCCTAGAACCGACATCCGCAAAATCCCGTATTTAGCCCATGCTGCTAGCACTACAGAAGGTATCAGCTATTTAACAACAGCTGCAGGGGCAGTGCCTTTGCGTATTTTTGGAGATCATAATTTACAAAACATCAACGCCGCTAAATTGGTGTGTATGGAATTGGGTTTAGCCGAATCAGATTTCTACGAACATATTCAAACTTTTAATGGTGCCTCTAAAAGATTAGAACTAATTGCAAAAAATAAATCGTGTAATGCATACAAAGATTTTGCACATTCTCCTTCTAAATTAATGGCAACTACGGCCGCTGTTAAAAATCAATTTGAAAACAGAAAATTAATTGCTTGTATGGAGTTGCATACCTTTAGTAGTTTAACCGCGGAGTTTTTGAAAGAATACCATGGTTGCATGAATACCGCAGACCAGGCCATTGTATATTTCAATCCACATACCATTGCACATAAAAAATTAGCACCCATTAGCATCGAACAAGTAACCGCCGCATTTGCGCGTGAAGATTTAATGGTCTTTACCGAATCGGATAAATTACAAGCTTATTTGAAGTCAAAACGATGGGAAAACTGCAATTTACTTTTAATGAGCTCGGGTAATTTTGATGGCATACACATGGAAAGTTTTGCCGAAGAATTGCTATCCGAATAACTTTTAAGCTTAAATCGCTACAAAAGCGCGATTTTAAAGATTTTATACTTTGCGTAAACTCTTGATTTACTGAAGATAATAGGCGTATTGTGGATATCTTGATAAATCAGAAAAACTTCTTCACATACACATTTTGCAATTTTTATAAATTTATATTTGCATTTAAAGCAAAATAATGGCTAATAAATTAAAATCACCATTACCAACAGAGATACAGGAGCAAGATTCGGAACCCGTTTCGATCGCAAATTCTACGCCTAAAAAATCGGAGAAGGTAAATAATGCAAAAGCGAAACAAAATGAAAAGTCTTTTTCGTTTTTAGATTTCTTTACCGACGGACGCGCAGTTAAAATTTCGGGTTTACTTTTATTATTATGCTCACTTTATTTCTTCGTTGCTTTCTGTGCTTTTTTATTAACCTGGCAAGATGACCAAAGTGTGGTTGCCAATGCGGGCCTGAATATTCTTTTTGATGCCCAAAACAATAAAGTCGAAAATTGGCTAGGCATAACAGGTGCTTTAATTTCACATATTTTTATTCATAGATGGTTTGGCATAGCCTCTTTTATATTTGTCTTTACTTTTTTTCTTTTAGGCTTTAGAATTTTATTTAAAGTTGCTTTATTAAATATTTCTAAAAGTATCGCCTATTCCTTATTCCTATTGGTTTTCATCTCTGCTACTATTGGTTTTATTATTAGTTTTATTCAAACAGATTATTACTTTTTGGCCGGCGGATATGGCATCTCTATCAATGCTTTTTTAAATGCAATTTTAGGTAAAATTGGTACCGCAGGCTTATTGATATTTGCTGGTTTAAGTTGTTTAGTGATAGCATATAATTTTGAATTTAAATCGCCTATTAAAAAGGTTGAAAAGAAAATTATTGACACACTTGATGAAGAAGCTTTATTACCAGTAGAGGCTAATCGTAAAGCAGAATTAATCAAACCAGAATTTGAAGCAAAACCTACCTCGGTTGAGTTTCCAATTTTAAATAAACCATTGAACGAAGCACAAATGCCGGTTTTAAAACAGGCAGAAGATAGCATGGAGCTAATAAGCGAAATGGAGTCGGAGCCCGAAACCGAATCGGCAGAAGATGCATTTGAAACCGTTTCGTACAAAAAACCAAACCCAATAGCAACCGAAGAAGTTCCTTTAGAAATGGATATTGTAGCGCCCGAAGCTACTCCAGAAATTGGAAGTCTAACAGATACCGATCTATTAGCAGCAGACCTAGTAAAAGAGTTAGGTGAGTACGATCCAACCCTTGATTTATCTTCTTATCAATATCCAACCCTCGATTTATTAGAAAATTATGGGAGCAGTAAAATTGCAGTAAATACAGAAGAGTTAGAGCGCAATAAAAATAGGATTGTAGAAACACTTGGACATTACAATATTGACATTGCAAAAATTAAAGCGACGATTGGTCCAACGGTTACGCTTTACGAAATAGTTCCTGCAGCTGGTGTGCGCATTTCTAAAATTAAAAATTTAGAAGACGACATTGCCTTGAGTTTGTCTGCTTTGGGTATTCGTATTATTGCACCTATTCCGGGTAAAGGAACCATTGGTATAGAAGTACCGAATCAAAATCCAGAAATGGTTTCGATGCGTTCGGTATTGGCTTCTGAGAAATACCAAACCACTACCATGGATTTACCCATTGCTTTAGGTAAAACCATTTCTAACGAAGTATATATTGTTGATTTGGCTAAGATGCCCCATTTATTAATGGCTGGGGCAACTGGTCAAGGTAAATCGGTTGGTATAAACGCTTTATTGATTTCTCTTTTATACAAAAAACATCCCTCGCAAATTAAGTTTGTGATGGTCGATCCTAAAAAAGTAGAATTAACTTTATTTAGAAAAATTGAAAGACATTTCTTGGCAAAATTGCCAGGCGATGGTGATGCCATTATTACCGACACGAAAAAAGTAGTGCATACTTTAAATTCTTTGTGTATAGAAATGGATCAGCGTTATGAGTTATTAAAAGACGCACATGTTAGAAATTTAAAAGAATACAATGTTAAATTTATTGGTCGTAAATTAAATCCGCAAGAAGGACATCGTTATTTACCCTACATTATTTTGGTAATTGATGAGTTTGCCGATTTAATGATGACCGCTGGTAAAGAAATTGAAACACCGATTGCAAGGTTAGCGCAATTAGCTAGAGCCATTGGTATACATTTGGTAATTGCTACGCAAAGGCCATCTGTCAATGTAATTACCGGAACCATCAAAGCAAATTTTCCTGGAAGATTGGCATTTAGGGTAAGTTCAAAAATTGATTCGAGAACTATTTTAGATGCAGGAGGAGCGGAGCAATTAATTGGTCGAGGCGATATGTTGCTTTCTACAGGTAGTGATATTATTCGATTACAATGTGCATTTGTGGATACACCAGAAGTAGAAAAAATTACCGAATTTATTGGTTCACAAAGGGCCTATGCAAGTGCGCATATTTTGCCAGAATATGTTGACGAAACTGCCGAAGGAAGTTCAAAAGATTTTAATCCAGACGAAAGAGATAGTTTATTTGAAGATGCCGCAAGATTAATTGTGATGCACCAACAAGGATCTACTTCACTCATTCAAAGAAAATTAAAATTAGGTTATAACCGTGCGGGTCGAATTATTGATCAACTAGAGGCCTTTGGTATTGTGGGTCCGTTCGAAGGCTCTAAAGCCAGAGAGGTGCTCATTAAAGACGAGTATTCTTTGGAGCAGCATATCAATACCATTATTAATAATAACAAATCTTAAAGCTTAATGCTGTTTAAAAATATCATGAGAAAGTGTAGTCTTTTATTAATCGCTTTAATTTTTTTACAAGTAAATTTTGGTTTAGCGCAAGTAGATAAAAAAGCCAATGCAATTTTAGCTGGCGTAAGTGCGAAATACAAAAGTTATAAATCAATTACCGTAGATTTTGCTTATACACTAGAAAATCCTGCTGCAAAAATTAAAGAAACCCAAACCGGAAATTTAATTTTATCTGGAGCAAAATATAGATTAAATATAGCAGGTCAAGAAGTTATTTGTGATGGTAAAACAACTTGGACCATTATGAAAGAAGCAAAAGAAGTACAAGTAAACTCAGTAGATGCGAACGAAGAGGGGATAAAGCCAGCCGAAATTTTTACCATGTACGACAAAGGTTTCTTGATTAAATTTGTAAACGAAAGCAATGCTGGGGCAAAAGTGTTGCAAAATTTAGAACTTACGCCAACCGATAAATCAAAAGCATTTTTTAAAGTAAAATTAAGTGTCGATAAAGCAACAAAGCAATTAGTGAAGAGTATTATTTTTGATAAAAATGGTAACAGGTATACCTATGCTATTAAGAGTTTCAAAGCCAATACCCCAACCACCGCTGGTACTTTTTCTTTTGATCCTAAAAAATATCCTGGCATAGAATTAGTAGATTTAAGATAGTTTAAGCAAAAGCATACAGATGAAAGCAAATCAATCAACACTCGATAAAATAGAAGATTTATTCAAAGCATTAGGATATAAAGTTCGCTACGAAAGAGGAAATTTTAAACCTGGCTCTTGCGTGCTTTTAGCATCTAAAGTGGTGGTGGTAAATAAATTTGCAACCACCGATGTGAAAGTAGCTGCCTTAGCAGAAATTATTGCACAGTTAACTTTAGACTTGAGTAATCTCGAAGAAGCACAAGTGAAATTTTTAAACGCCATTCAACAAGAAAGTTTCGCATCGTGAAAGTAACATTCCTTGGTACGGGTACTTCTCAAGGCGTTCCAGTGATCGCTTGTCAATGTGTAGTTTGTACTTCCCAAGATCCACGCGATAATCGCTTACGCAGTTCGGTAATGTTTGAGTTGCACGATAAAGTAATGGTGATTGATGCCGGTCCCGATTTTAGGTATCAAATGTTAAGAGCAAAAGTAAAACAATTAGATGCCATCCTATTTACACACGAACATAAAGACCACGTAGCTGGTTTAGACGACATCAGGGCTTTTAACTTTAAACACGATAGGGAAATAGACCTATATGCCGAGCGAAGAGTACAGCAAGCTTTAAAAAACGAATTTGCTTATATTTTTTCTGACCTTCAATATCCAGGTTTACCTCGGGTAATTTTAAATGATATTGATGGAAGTACCTTGCATAATCAAGGCGTTGCAGTCACACCCATTCAAACCATGCATTATAAATTGCCGGTATTTGGTTTTCGCATAAAAGATTTTACTTATATCACCGATGCAAAAACAATTACTGCCGAAGAAAAAGAAAAGATAAAAGGATCTAAAGTACTTGTCTTAAATGCCCTTCGAAAAGAAGAGCACCTTTCGCACCTCACTTTTGACGAAGCAATTGCCTTAGCTTTGGAATTAGATTGCGAACAAACCTATTTTACTCATATTAGCCATCAATTAGGAACGCAACAAGCTATTGAAATAGAATTGGCAAAATACAATGGCCGCATTGCTTTGGCTTACGATGGTTTGGTTGTGGAATTGTAAGAAAATAATCCTAAAAATGGGCTAAAAATTGCTTTTTTGAATCGAAAAGCAAACTTAAAATTCTGAAAATAAGCTGTATCCTACTTTTTTCAACTTTTTCTTGTTATAAAAGCCAAATTCTCTATATTTGCAATCCACAATCACAAGCGAAAGTAGCTCAGTTGGTAGAGCACGACCTTGCCAAGGTCGGGGTCGCGAGTTCGAATCTCGTCTTTCGCTCCAAATTAAACCCCTCTTCGGAGGGAATTTTTTTTGAATACGTTTACCAATTTTGATTCGTCAAAATGCCTGGGTGGTGGAACTGGTAGACACGCAGGACTTAAAATCCTGTGACCCTTATCGGTCGTGCGGGTTCGATTCCCGCCCCAGGTACCAAAAGCCAATTAGCAAGCCCGCTAATTGGCTTTTTTCATTTCATCTCCAACCTTTAGGTTAATCCTGTGTTAAATTAACATGAAAACTAAAAAAACTTTTATTATTTAAAAAGTTTCCTTAGTTTTGCAGCCGATATGGAGTTACAACATAGAATTTTACATAAAGCAGACGAGCTTTTTCGCACTTATGGCATCAGGAGTGTCACCATGGACGATATTGCCAAAGCATTAGGTATTTCTAAAAAAACACTCTATCAATCCTATTCAGACAAAGATTTGTTAATTCAAGAAACGGTCGATATGACTATTTCAAATCATTATTCAGGCATTCAATGTTGTAAAGGAGTTGCCGCAGAAAATGCCATTCATGAGCAATTTGCCATCAACGAATTACTGGGTAAAATGATGCATGGAATCAATCCAATCATGTTTTATGATTTACAAAAATATTACCCTAGTATCTGGAATAAATTTTCGGAGTTCAGGAATACAAAAATATTAGCCTCTATTCAAGATAATATTTCGAGGGGTATAGAAGAAGGCTTGTACAGAAACGATTTTGATGTTGTGGTGCAATCTAAAATGCGATTAGCAGAAATTGACAGCTGTTTTAAATACGATGTTTTTCCGCCATCTAATTTTTCCATTGTTCAAGTAATGAAACAATCGACCGAAATGTTTATGTATGGAATGGTTACAATAAAAGGCTTCAAACTCATCAATCAATATAAAAATATAACAGAATAATAAATATAAAATGAATCTTAAAATTAAATTAGTTGGATTGTTGCTGTTGTTGTGTAATACAATGTATGCGCAAACAAACACTACATTCGAATTCAGTTTGCAACAAGCCATTGATTATGCGATGCAAAATCAAAATGCAGTAAAAAATGCAAAATTAGACAAGCAAATTTCTGAGCAAAAAATCAAAGAGACCATTGCGATAGGTTTGCCACAAGTGAACGGAAAGGCTACTGCACAAAAGTTTTTAGACATTCCTACACAAGTTATCCCAAATTTTATTTCGCCTTCTGTATATGGTGTTTTAATCGATAACAATGTAAAAGATGGGAATGGAAATCCCATTAAAATGCCAGCAGGTGGTTATAATAATATTGAAGCAAAATTCGGAACTACTTTTAACATGAGTTATGGTGTGGATGTGTCTCAATTAATTTTTGATGGAAGTTATTTAGTGGGTTTACAGGCTACAAATGTCTATAAAGATTTAACCGTAAAAGCCTTAGAAAGAACCCAAAACGAAGCAAGGGTTGCCGTAACAAAGGCCTATTATGCTGTATTAGTCGTGCAAAAATCAAGAGAATTATTGGATGCAAATGTAACGCGATTAAAAAAGACTTTAGACGATACCAAAGCCTATTATGATAATGGTTTTGCAGAAAAAATTGATGTTGATCGTTTAACAGTAATCTATAATAATATTGTCACAGAGCGTGAAAATTTAGAAAGAGTTTATTTGATCACTGCTAATGTATTGAAGTTTCAAATGGGAATGCCCATTGAGTCGGGACTCATTTTAACAGATAAATTAGACGAGGTGTTAGCTGTAGAAACCATGCCTTTAGAAGCAGCCAATGTACAAGCCCGTGTAGAATATCAATTGGTAAAAACACAAATGCGCTTAATGGAATTAGATTATAAGCGTAATATTTTCTCTAGGATGCCTACTGTTGCTGCTTTTGGAACATTTTCTAAAAATGCACAAAACAATGATTATGCTAAATTAACCGATAAATTATTTCCTACCTCTATCGTTGGTTTAAGTGTAACTATTCCATTAGTTGGATCTGGTAAAAAGTTTTATCAAACCAATCAAGCAAAATTAGTGTTCGAGAAATCTAAAAATGATTTAAAAAACTTAGAGAACGCACTCACTTTAGAATCTAAATCGGCACAAACAAATTTCAAAAACAGTTCTGGGCAATTAAAAAACCAATCTAAAAACATGGAATTAGCAACCGAAGTTTTACGAGTAGCTAAAATCAAATACAACCAAGGTGTTGGTTCTAGCTTAGAAGTGGTATCTGCCGAAACTGCTCTAAAAGAAGCAGAAAACAATTATATCGCTGCATTATATAATGCATTGATTGCAAAAGTAGAATTAGACAAAACTTACGGAAAATAATATCAAGATAAAAAATACGCAAAAAATCATATGAAAAAAATAATAATCATCTTCGTTTTAGCATTAGCAGTAGTTTCATGTAATAAATCTGGAACTGATTCGAAGAAAAAGGAATTGGCCTCTTTGAAAAAACAACAAGCCGAATTAACTTCTAAAATTCTTAAGATGGAAGTAGAATTGGCTAAAGAAAATCCCGATGAAAATAAAAAAATGCATTTTGTAGAATTACAAAAAGCAAGCAAAGGAACTTTTACCCATTATGTAGAGGTTCAAGGTAAAGTAGAATCGGAGCAGAATGTAAATATTTTGCCACGTGCCATGGGCCCTATCACGAATGTATATGTTGAACCTGGTACAATTGTGCGTAAGGGACAATTATTAGCAACCATAGACGATGCTATTATTCGTAAATCTATTGATGAATTGCAAAATCGCTTAGACTTAGCAACGGTTGTTTATAGTAAACAAAAGAATTTATGGGATCAAAAAATTGGTACCGAAATACAATTTTTACAAGCTAAAAATAATAAAGATGCTTTAGAGCGTGCCATGTCAACTGCAAATGAGCAATTGAGTTTGACTAAAATAAAATCACCTATTAACGGTACCGTAGATCAAGTAGATATTAAAGTAGGAGAGATGGCCAATGCAATGAAACCTGCCATGAGGGTTGTGAATTTGCAACAATTAAAAGTAACTGCCGAATTAGCGGAAAGTTATTTAAAAGCCATTAAAATTGGGGATAAAGCACGCGTGAATTTACCTGATTTAAATAAAATGATTGATGCCAAAGTTACTTTTGTGGGTAGAATGATTAACCTTTCGAGTAGAACATTTAGTATAGATGTTAAAATTGGCAATAGCAACGATTTAAGACCAAATATGATTGCGATGTTGAGTATTATCGACTATAAAGCAAAAAATGTTTTCTCTATTCCAATGAATATTGTTCAAAATGACCAAGCCGGACAATATGTAATGGTTGCTGTTAAAAATGGCGATAAAATAGTTGCTACAAAAAGAGTCATTCAAACTGGTTTAATTTACAAAGGAACAGTAGAAGTTAAAGCTGGCTTAACAGAAGGCGATGAGTTAATTGTAACAGGTTACCAAAATTTAAATGAGGGTGATTTAATTAAATTATAATGAAAGATAAAATAAAAGAATTTGGCCCTTCAAATTGGGCCATCAATAATAAGACCGCTATTTATGTGATTACAGTTCTTCTGTCGATCATAGGCTATGCTGCTTATCAAAATCTACCAAAAGAAAATTTTCCAGAAATTACCATTCCCAAAATATTTGTGCGTACCATTTATCCAGGTACTTCGCCACAAAACATGGAAAATTTGGTAACGAAACAAATTGAAAAGCAATTAAAATCTACGCCAGGTTTAAAAAGAATTACTTCAAATTCTTATCAAGATTTTTCTTTCATTACTGCCGAATTTAATACCAATATTGACATCAAAGATGCCAAGCAAAGGGTTAAAGATGCGGTAGATAAGGCTAAATCTGATTTACCAAACAATTTACCCGAAGATCCAAGCGTCATTGATATTAACTTATCGGAAATGCCTATTTTATATGTGAATATATCTGGTGATTTTGATTTGAAAAAATTAAAAGATTTTGCCGATATCATGAAAGATAGAATCGAATCTATTAAGCAAATTTCTGGAGTTGATATTGTGGGTGCATTGGAACAAGAAGTTCAAATCAATGTAGATTTGAATAAGATGAATGCGGCGCAAATTTCATTCAACGATATTGAGCGTGCAATTGGATACGAAAACATTTCGGCATCGGGCGGTACCATCAATATTGATGGTGTTCGTAGAACCTTAAATATTAAAAAAGAATTTCCAAATGCCTTGGAAATGTCTAATACCATTGTAAAAACACCAACCGGTGGTTCTGTTTATTTAAAAGATATAGCCGAAGTGGTAAGTGGTTTTAAAGAGCAAGAAAGTTACGCTAGGTTATATGGTAAAAATGTAATTACCTTAAATGTAAAGAAAAGAAGTGGGGAGAACTTAATCGAAGCATCCGATAAAATCCGCGGCATCATTGCAGAATTACAAGAGAAAGATTTTCCTAAAGGTTTAGATATTAAAATTACAGGAGATCAATCGGCTAAAACCAGAGAGACATTACATGATTTAATTAATACCATTGTTATTGGTTTCGTTTTGGTTACCATTATCCTCATGTTCTTTATGGGATTAACCAATGCCATATTTGTGGCATTATCTGTTCCATTATCAATGGCCATTGCATTTATTATTATGCCAAGTATTGGATTTACCATGAACATGATTGTATTGTTCTCTTTCTTACTGGCATTAGGTATCGTAGTAGACGATGCGATTGTCGTAATAGAGAACACCCATCGAATTTTTGGTAATGGAAAAATGCCAATTAAACAAGCGGCAAAGCAAGCAACCGGAGAAGTATTCTTACCTGTATTTTCGGGTACCATGACCACACTCGCGCCCTTTGTTCCTTTAGCATTTTGGCCAGGCGTAATTGGGAAGTTTATGTTTTATTTACCCATTACCTTAATTATAACTTTATTGGCTTCTTTATTGGTTGCTTATATTATCAATCCAGTGTTTGCTGTTGATTTTATGAAACCGCACAACGAAGAGGAAAACCACAAACCGGAATTTGATAATAAAGTTAAAAAGAATTTAAAATACGTAGGCGGAGTAGCTGTTTTAGGCTATTTAATCAATTTTGGTTTTGGTAATTTAATAGTGATTTTAGGCTTATTTTATTTATTACACCATTTTTATTTAGAAAAGAAAATTCGTGATTTTCAAAATAATTCTTGGCCTAAATTTCAAGAATGGTATACACAAAAATTAATTTGGTGTTTAGCAAGACCCGGAAAAATATTGTTAGGTACTTTAGGCTTATTTGTATTCACCTTTATATTGATGGCGGTAAGGACTCCTAAATTTGTGTTTTTCCCAACCTCACAACCAAACTTTGTGTATGTATATGTGAGCTTACCAGTAGGTACCGATCAATCTGCTACCAACGAAGTGATTAAAAAAGTGGAGCAAAAAGTTATCAAAGCCTTAGATGGAAAAGATAATCCAATTGTTGCCTCTGTTAT
Organism: uncultured bacterium; assembly: GCA_903838995.1. GTDB lineage: Bacteria > Bacteroidota > Bacteroidia > Sphingobacteriales > Sphingobacteriaceae > CAIKLP01. The sequence continues at coordinate 12,129 of CAIMAP010000080.1, forward strand.
TTCGAATGTAACTGTTGGTGTAACCGATCCAAGAGACGAAGACCAAGGTAATTATCCAAATAAAGGAAAAGTTTCTGTTGCATTTGTGCCTTATGGCGAAAGAAAAGGGGTAAGTACACAAGATTATTTAAATAAAATAAGAGAAGAAGTTAAAGGTATACCAGGAGCAGAAATAGCCGTATCGCAAGAGCAAGCTGGTCCGCCAACTGCAAAACCAATATCAATAGAAATTACCGGTGACGACTTAGATTCTTTAATGGCAACTGCAACTCATTTAAAATCTTATTTAGATAATAAAAATGTACCAGGTGTAGAAGAGTTGAAATCTGATTTTCAAAATAACAAACCAGAAATTATTTTTGATATTGATAGAGAGCGTGCAAATCGCGAAGGTATTGCAACAGGTCAAGTGGCCATGGAATTGCGAACTGCTTTATTTGGTAAAGAAATTTCGAAATTCCGTGATTTAAATGAAGATTACGAAATTAATTTACGCGCGGCAAAAGAGCAAAGAAATAATTTAGATGTATTGAGAAATATGCGCGTAACTTATAGAGATATGGCTATGGGTGGCATGATTCGTCAAGTACCGATGTCTGCTTTTGCAAATGTTGATTATGTAAATACCTATGGAGGTATCAAACGTAAACAACAAAAAAGAATTATTATTCTTTCATCAAATGTATTAGGAAACTATACGCCAAACGAAGTGGTTGCCTCGCTTCAAAACGAGATCAATCAATTTAATGCTCCAGATGGGGTGAATATTAAAATGGCAGGTGAACAAGAAGAGCAATTAGAAACAGTAAAGTTTTTAGGTACTGCCTTGATGGTTTCCTTTGGTTTAATTTTATTGATTTTGGTTATTCAATTTAATTCCATTAGTAAACCAGCGATTATTCTTACAGAAATTTTCTTCAGTATTATCGGTGTATTTTTAGGAATCAGTATTTTCAAAATGACCATGTCTGTAGTAATGATGGGTATTGGTATTGTAGCCCTAGCCGGAATTGTAGTAAGGAATGGCATCTTGCTGGTCGAGTTTGCCGATCTTAAAATAGAAGAGGGCATGTCTACCTACGATGCAATTTTAACAGCAGGTAGAACGCGTATGACGCCCGTTTTATTAACAGCAGCGGCTACTACATTAGGACTAATACCATTAGCCGTTGGTTTGAATATCGACTTTGCTACTTTATTTACCACTTTCAATCCTCATATATTTTTTGGTGGAGACAGTGTTGCATTCTGGGGTCCATTATCTTGGACGATGATCTTCGGATTAATTTTTGCAACCTTCCTGACTTTAATATTAGTTCCAGTAATGTATATTTTGGTTGATAAATTAAAATTGAAATTAAAAACTGCTCGTTCAAATTAAGCAGTAAAAAGAAATTGGATGGTTTCCAATAATTGTTTTTTAGGTTAACAATTGCGCTAGGTGAAAACCTGGCGCTTTGTTTTTTTAAGATAATTTGAGGCCGTAAATGCCCAAGCTGTAATGCTTTTGGTCCATTATGGCTATCTCAGGTAAAACGCCATAATTTACGAATCCATTTTTTTGAAAAAATTGTATGCTCGGCAAATTATGTTCAAAAATATAAGCGAGTAGGGTATGAATATTTCTTTCTTTGGCTGCTGTCATGGCAAATTGCAATATGGTTTTGCCTATTCCTTTAGCTCTAAATTGCTCGTCGATATAAATGGCAATTTCGATGGTGCCTGCATAAGCTGGTCGGCCATAAAATGATTTGAAACTTAACCAAGCAATTACTTGTTCATCTTCGATAGCGACCCAAATTGGTCGGGGTTCTTGAAAGCTATTGAACCAATCTGTTTTTTCTGCAACGCTTACACTTTGCGTATCGGCCGTAACCATTCGAGAAGGAATGGTACTATTGTAAATATGTACAATAGCAGCTAAATCTTTTATTTCCGCAATTCGAATCTGCATATTACCTATCAACTTCTCCTAATACAATATCTATAGATCCCAGAATAGCAATTAAATCGGCTATCATGGCGCCTTTAGCTAATTCGGGCAAGACCGATAAATTACTAAAACTGGCCGCTCTTGCTTTGCACCTAAAAGGTTTGTCTGATTTTCCATCTGCAATAAAATAATAACCCAATTCTCCTTTTGGCATTTCACCTCTACAATAAAACTCTTGGGCTTTGGGAATTAATTTCTTAGGTAATTTGGCTCTTGGATCAAATTCCGGACTGCGTTTTAATTCTTTTGTCAGTCTTTCAATACATTGCTCTGCAATTTTAATCGATTCTGAAATTTCCCGCACACGCACATCAAATCGATCCCAACAATCTCCGGTTGTACCCATTTTTCCTGCTCCAATTGGAATCTCGAAATCCAGTTCTGGATAAACCGAATAACCATCTATTCTTCTGAGGTCGTAATTAATACCAGAGCCTCTTAACATGGGCCCAGAGCAACCGTAATTAATGGCTACATCTAAGGGCAGTACGCCAATGTTTTGTGTTCTGCTAATGAATATACTATTATTGGTTAAGAGTTCGTCTAACTCGCGCATTTTGGGTTTAAACTGTGTTAAAAATTCGCTACACCTTTGCTCAAATCCAATAGGTAAATCGTAAAACAATCCGCCTATCCAAATGTAATTATATAAAAGCCTCGCGCCAGAAGCCCATTCTAATAAATTCAATATATGTTCTCTTTCTTTGAAACAAAAAAAGAAGGGAGTAACGGCACCAATGTCCATACCATAAGTACCAATGGCAATAAGGTGTGAAGCAATTCTGTTAAGTTCGCAAACCAATACCCTTATGTATTCTACCCGTTTAGGAATAGTTTGATCGATGCCTAACATTTTTTCGACACCCATAACAAAAACATGATCATTATTCATCGAGGATATATAATCCATGCGATCGACAAAAGGAATAATTTGTTGGTAGTTTAATGCCTCGGCATGTTTTTCGAAACAACGATGTAAATAGCCGATATGCGGAATACATTCTTTTACTGTTTCGCCATCGGTAACCAGTTCGAGTCTCAAAACCCCATGCATAGAAGGGTGTTGAGGGCCCATGTTGAGGATCATCTCCTCATTTTTTAATTTGTTTGGGTCGGTTTTTAAATTATTCATTTGTTTTTACCTCCCCATTTATTTTTAATCCGCCATAGCTTTCGGCAGCTACATAATCTTTTCTTAAGGCATATCCTTCCCAATCATCCGGGCATAAAATTCTTCTTAAATCTGGATGACCTTCAAAATAAATGCCCAGTAAATCGTATGCTTCTCTTTCGTGCCAATCGGCTGTACGCCATACCTGGCTTACCGTTGGAACAATTGGTAATTGTGGAGTATCTCTAGGATGATCAATAATTACTTTTAATACAATTTGATAACCTAGCGTTATAGAACTTAAATGATACACTACCGCAAATTGATTTTTTTCTAATCCTAAATCGACTCCAGATAAACAAGATAAATAATCGAAATAGCAAGTTGGATGGTTGCGGAGCAGCAAACAAATATCAGCAATTAAATTTGTTTGAACCACAATGGTGCCCTGTAAGCCACTAAAATCGGTGCTTATCACGGCTTGTTCGCCAAAACTTTCTTTAATTAAATGACTGATTTTTTCGTTCATGATTAAGGAGCTAATCTTTCAATTTTCCATTTACCTTTTTCCATTAAAACATATTTTACCCGATCGTGTAATCGGCTTTCTCTGCCTTGCCAAAATTCGATGGCAATGGGATTCAGTATATAACCACCCCAATGTGCTGGTTTAGGTATTTTTTTGCCTTCAAATTTTTGTTCGTAAGCAGTGTAGGCAACATCCAATACTTCGCGGTTAGCAATCACTTGACTTTGTGGCGAAACAATAGCGCCCAATTGGCTGCCAAATGGTCTTGTTGCAAAATACGCTTCCGATTCTTCTTTCGAAAGTTTCAAAATCTTTCCTTCAATTCTAACTTGTCTTCCTAATTCGGGCCAGAAAAATACCAAACAAGCCGATGGATTTTTGGCAAGTTCTTTTCCTTTTCTACTCAAATAATTACTATAAAACGAAAAGCCATTTTTATCGGCTCCTTTTAATAATACAATACGAGCCGATGGAATGCCATCTCTGGTTGCCGTTGCCAATGTCATCGCATTTGGTTCTCGCACCTCGGCGGCCATAGCTTCATCAAACCATTTACCAAAAAAAGAGATAGGATTAGCATCTACTTCTGATTCATTTATTGGAGAAGAACTATACTCAATGCGTAAATTCTGCAATGTTTTTTTATCTATTTCACTCATGCTTTTTTATATTTATTTCTCCAGTATAATTTTTCATTCAACTTTTGCAGAATAAATTCGGCTAAAAGGTATTCACTATTTTTATTTTCTAAGGCAATTTTAACATCTTTTTCGGCTACATCTATTCTGTATAATTGCGCGTAGAGTAGGGTTTTGTTCTCTTTCAATAAAATGGCCAAATATTGTGCTAAGGCAATGCGTAAATCTTCGTAATTCATTTCGTTTTTCAATCCGATGGCCATTGTTTCTGGAAACTGGCTATTTAATTGTTCAATTAATTCGGATGAATTTTCCATGTAATATTAAAAATTACTTGGGTATTTATTTTTCATTGCTTCGGCACCATCTTCTACTTTTTGCTTTAATTCTGCTTTATACGCTGTTAGTGCTTTTCCAATTTTATCGTCTGCAGTTGCACAAATTTGTGCAGCAAGTATACCTGCATTTTTTGCACCATTCAAAGCAACTGTTGCAACAGGTATTCCTGCAGGCATTTGCAAAATTGATAAAACCGAATCCCAACCATCAATCGAATTACTCGATTTAATGGGAACACCAATAACCGGAAGGATACACATAGATGCAATCATGCCTGGTAAATGCGCGGCTCCACCTGCTCCAGCTATGATTACTTTAATACCGCGCTCTTTAGCAGTATGTGCATACTCCGTCATTCTTTCGGGCGTTCGATGTGCCGAAACAACGGTCATTTCGAAGGCAACACCTAATTCGTTCAATACATTTGCTGCTTCTTCCATAATAGGTAGATCCGAAGCGCTACCCATGATAATTCCAACTTGAATGCTCATCATTTATTTACTTATTACTTTTAATTTTTCTTTTACTTCTTTGGCAATTTGAATGGCCAATGCACGGTCTTGATTGATTACCGTAACATGTCCCATTTTTCGAAATGGTTTAGTTATTTTTTTTCCGTATAAATGAATATATACGCCTGGTAAATGTAGTGTTTCTTCTAATCCTTGATAAATGGCTTCGCCTTCAAAGCCTTCTTCGCCCAGTAAATTGATCATGACAGCATTGGCAATACTTGTCGTGTCGCCTAATGGCTGACCTGTAATGGCTCTGAGGTGTTGATCGAATTGCGAACATACATTTCCTTCGATGGTTTGATGCCCGCTATTGTGTGGTCTTGGTGCCATTTCATTCACCAATAAACTACCTTCTTTTGTTACAAAAAATTCGATGGCTAATAAGCCAACTAATTCCAGCGCTTCTGCAATATTTTCTGCAATATTAGTGGCTTTTAATTGAATGAAATCGGAAACAGCTGCAGGAGAAATTTGAAATTCAACTAAGTTTGCCGTAGGATGAAAATCCATTTCTACTGCTGGAAAAGTTTTGATTTCGCCGCTTTCGTTTCGGGCAACAATGATGGCTATTTCTTTTTCGAAATCCACCATTTTTTCTACTAAACTGGGTGCTTCGAATGCCGCTGCCAATTGGGCTTCCTCTTTGATGATTAGCACGCCTTTGCCATCATAGCCATCGCGTCTTAATTTTTGTACATAAGGCGTTGGCCACTTCAAGTTGCTTAAATCTGCTCGATCCGAAATTAATTTAAAATCGGAAGTAGGAATCTGATGGTCTTTTAACCATTGCTTTTGAGCGCCTTTATCTTGTATCAGTTCGATGATAGTTGGATCAGGATATACTTTTACACCTTCTGTAACTAATTGCTTGAGCGCAGCAACATTTACTTTTTCTATTTCAATAGTCAGCAAGTCGACCGTTTTTCCAAATTGATAAACGGTTTCGTAATCGGCTAAACTACCTACTTCAAAACGATCGCAAATATTTTTACAAGGGGCATCTTTATCTGGGTCGAGTATGCTTACATTGACATTATAATTCAATGCATTTTGAATCCACATTCGCCCTAATTGACCGCCGCCTAATATTCCTAATTTTAATGAACCGTAAAAAGTTTTCATTATCGATCTGCTTGCTTTTCTTTTTTAATTAATGCTTGTAACTCAAGAATGCCGCCAATTAAGGCTTCTGGCCTTGGTGGGCATCCTTGAATGTACACGTCTACTGGAATGATTTGGTCAACACCTTTTACCACATGATAACCATGTTGCCAGTAAGGACCGCCACAATTGGAGCAAGAACCCATCGATATTACATATCGAGGTTCTGGCATTTGTTCGTATAATTTTTTAATTCTTTCGGCCATTTTAAAAGTAACGGTACCCGCTACAATCATCACATCCGATTGACGAGGCGAAGGCCTTGGAAAAACACCCATGCGTTCTAAGTCAAAATTTCCAGATTGTGCATCCATGAATTCAATGGCACAACAAGCAAGACCAAAACTCATCGGCCACAAAGAACTTGATCGAGCCCAATTAAGCAGCTCGTCTAGTTTTGTAATAATAATTCCGTCGGTTTCTGCTTTGGCAGTCATGTTTTTTATTCTGATTTTTTAACAATCGTTTTAATTGGTGCTCTGCGAATTGTTGTTGGCGCAGCAGTTACATTACCTGAATTAGCCGGCGATGCTGCCATTGCAGGCATTTCTTCATTTAATACAAATGCTTTGACCAAATATTTTTTTGAATTTAAAGCTAAATAATTTGCTAATGGAATAGGGGTATTGATGCTTGCTATTTGTTGCTTTGAACTCAACCAATTAAGATCACCTTTACGCCATACATATAATAAACCTAAAAGTAATAAGCCAATAAAAACAAACATTTCGCTTAAACTAAGAATGCCCCAATGTGGAATATTTGCTAAAAATTGGGGTGCTGCATAAACTGTTGCCCAAGGAAAAAGGAAAACAATTTCTACATCAAAAATTAAAAAAAGGAGGGCGATTACATAAAATCGCATGTTGAATTGTACCCAAGAATTACCCACTGTTTCTTCGCCGCATTCGTAGGTCGCATTTTTAATTGGATTGGGTTTTTTCTTAGATAATAAAGAATTGACGCCATAGCCTGCGAGTATAAACAATACTCCCAATACTAGAAATACCAAGATTTTTCCGAACTCTGAAATTTGAACCGTATCTTGCATGTTCAAATGTAGCGAAAAATGGCTTAATTGCCTATCATTTGTATAATTTGGTTTTTCACAATGGCGCAAAATAAAATGGAGTCCTTTGATGCAATAATTTTGGGTGCAGGCGCTTGTGGTCTGATGTGTGCGGTTCAAGCGGGCTATCTTGGCAAAAGAGTACTTTTGTTAGAAAAAGGTCCCGATGCAGGTGCTAAAATTAAGATATCTGGCGGTGGTAGGTGTAATTATACCAATCTTGAAGTTTCGACCGATAATTTTATTTCTGAAAACCCCCATTTTGCAAATTCTACCTTTAGTCAATGGACCGTAGCGGATACCGTACAATTTTTTGAACAATTTGGTATTAAAGGCCAGGAAAAAACATTGGGTCAAATTTTTCCAATCAGTAATAAAGCCACAGATATTGTGAATGTATTTACTGCGCAATTAGCCGAAATGCAAATTCCTATTCAATACCAATTTGAAATGCAATCGATTACTAAAATGGCCGATCAACAATTTGAAATTTGTGGTACCGTAAATGGTAAAAAGCATCAATTTTTGGGTAGAAATGTTGTGGTGGCAACTGGTGGTTTTCCAATTCCAAAAATGGGAGCAACGGGTCTTGCTTTTGATATTGCCAAACAATTTGATATTAAAACAACTAAACATGCACCGGCTTTAGTTCCTTTAGTAATAGGGCTTCAAGACCGTTCTTGGTACGAAAAATTATCCGGCATTAGTGTATTTGCCAAAGTAAGTAATGAGCGAATTTCATTCGAAGAAAATATTTTATTTACCCATTGGGGTTTAAGCGGTCCGGCTATTTTACAAATTTCTTCTTATTGGAAAGGTGCAGAAAGTTTTGAAATTGATTTATTACCGAATGTGAATTTAAAAACGCTCATTTCTAAAGAAAGAAACGAACAAGGTGGTAAATTACTCTCTACTTTATTGCAATTTTATTTACCGAAAAAACTCGTAGATGCTTTTGCAGAGGAATTGCCTTTGAATATTAAATTGGCTTCTTTGAGTAACGATAGTGTAAATAAAATTCATCAAACCATCAACCATTTTTTGGTAAAACCCGCCGGAGATAAGGGTTACGAGAAGGCCGAGGTAATGCGTGGGGGAATTGATACCAACGAGCTTTCTTCTAAAACCTTGGCCAGCAAATTGCATCCCAATTTATTTTTTGGTGGCGAATGCGTTGATGTTACAGGCTGGTTAGGAGGCTACAACTTCCAGTGGGCTTGGGCTTCTGGTTATGTAATAGCACAAAATATTTAGCGTTTAAATTTTCTTTTACCGCTCATATTCCCATCCTCATTTTTTTTACCAGCACCCGAAGATTTTCCCGCAGATTTATTGCCACCATTTCTGATACCACCAAATTTATTTCCACCTGCAGGTTTTGCTTTTTTGCTATCGGCTTTAGGTTTAGTATAAGCCACTACTGTCATGGCATACGGATGATCGCTTACTACTGGAATTTCAATTTTAATGAGTTTTAAAATATCCATTAAATTTGGAATTTCTTCCGTTTCGCAAAAAGAATAAGCCTTTCCACTTTCGCCAGCGCGACCTGTACGGCCAATGCGATGCACATAGGTTTCTGGAATATTTGGAATATCGTAATTGATTACATGCGAGAGTTTATCTATATCGATGCCTCTTGCAGCAATATCAGTCGCAACAAGCACCCTGGTTTGACCAGACTTGAAATTTCTTAAAGCAGCTTCTCTTGCATTTTGAGATTTATCACCATGAATGGCTTGTGCCGTAATGTTTGCTTTAATTAATTCTTTTACAATTTTATCTGCGCCATGTTTGGTTCTAGAAAAAACCAAAGCCGATTGAATTTCTTTATCTTTTAAAATATGATTTAATAATTTTTTCTTGTCGTTTTTTTCAACGTAATAAAGTGATTGTTGAATTTTTTCAACTGTGGAAGAAGTTGGGGTAACCTCTACCGTTGCTGGTTTGTAGAGTATAGTAGAAGCAAGTTTTAAAATATCTGCGGGCATTGTTGCAGAGAATAATAAGGTCTGTCTTTTTTGAGGTATTGTAGCAATAATTTTCTTCACATCATTAATGAATCCCATATCGAGCATTCTGTCGGCTTCGTCTAAAACCAAATATTGCACGTCTTTTAAGTTTACAATTCTTTGATTAATTAAATCTAATAATCGACCCGGTGTAGCAATTAATATTTCTACGCCTGCTCTAATAGCATTGACTTGTGAAAATTGGTTAACGCCACCAAAAATTACTGTATGATTTGATTTTAAATTTTTACCGTAATTGGCTATGCTTTCTCCAATTTGAGAAGCCAATTCTCGTGTTGGGGTAAGGATTAAACATTTAATTGGTTTTTTACCTTTTTCAGCGTGGGTATGTGAGGCAAGCATTTGTAAAATGGGAATTGTAAAAGCAGCTGTTTTACCTGTTCCTGTTTGTGCAATTCCAAATAAATCCCTTTTATCCAAAATTAATGGAATGGCTTGCGCTTGAATAGGGGTGGGGTGTGTATATCCTTCTGAACTTAATGCTTTTTGAATTGGTTGAATCAGTTGTAGTGATTCAAATGTAATCGTTGTGTTTTTTGTCATATGCCGCAAAGGTACTCCTTTTTTGTTTATTTTTGGGAATGCGAATCATACTATATATTGTCGGCTTTATACTATGCTGTTTACTCGGATTTTTGTTGTTTGGTTTGTTTAAACCAGTAATCACTTACGATATCAAGCTATCTTTAAACAGACCTATTGCAAAATGTTGGACTGTTTACCACACAGATTCACTTAAAAACAAATGGATGCCTGGATATTTGCGTACTACATTGCTAACTGGTACAGCAAATTCGGTTGGAAGTAAAAACACCATCTTTTACCAATCGGGTGAACTAGAAACAAGTATGATCCAAACAATTGATAGTTTAACAAAAGAATCTTTGATAGCCTATACCATCGACAACCGTTCGATGCATATTCGCACCCATATTCGATTTACCGAATCGGCTGCCAATGCTTGCTTGATGCAAATACACAATGAAGTAACAGCCAATAATATTTTCATAAAATCTTTGTTGACTTTTATGAAACCTACCTTTGAATCTGCCGAACAAGCAAATTACCAAAGCCTAAAAAAATTAATAGAATCTAAAGAAGTTGATGAATAAAAAAAGCCGGCATGTGCCGGCTTTTTTTATTGCATAAGTTCCGCAATATATTTGACAGGTGCACTGCCAAAACTTAAAAATGTTTCGTGAAATTTCTTTAAATCAAATTTTTCTTTCTCTTTGTTTTGCATGGCTTCTCTTAAATCAACAATCTCGGTGAATCCTGTAAAGTAAGAGCAAAGCTGCACCTGTGTTAATGTTGCGCGCTTCCATTTTCCTTCGGCTTCGGCTTGTTGCTGAAATGCTTCTTTCGTTAATAGATCAATTACGGTTTCTTTTTGCATATTGTTTACTTGAATGCTGTAATCAATAATGGTATTGCAAGTGCTTCTTAAATTCCATTTATAGTACATTAACCACATTGCTGGGTCGTTATTTCCATAGCCATTTTCTAGCATCATTTTTTCGGTATACACCGCCCAACCCTCTATCATTGCGCCATTCCCCAAGATTGACTTAATTAAACTTGGCGATTGATTGGCATAAACCAATTGGGTATAATGTCCGGGTATGGCTTCGTGGATATTTAAAATTTGTAAAATATATTGATTGTATTCTCTTAAATAACTTTCGGCTGTGGCCTCATCCCAGCCGGATAAAGAACCTACATTATAATAAGTGTTTCCATTTTTATCGTAAGGCCCAGGCGAAGAGATAGAGGCACCAGCTACTCCAGCCATATAAGCTGGCTCTTTTCTTACAACTAATGGCTTAGAAGGATCGATATATATTAGATTTTTATTTTTTATAAATTCCACTAATAGGGGAATTTGTTTATCGATAGCTGCTTGAAACTCGCTAGGCTTCACATGTTCAACCGATAGTCGGTCTATCATTTTTTTAATGGCAATTAAAGAATCGCTCGGACAGTTTTCTGTTGCAAAATATTTAGGCCATAATTGTTTGGTAATGGCAAACATTTTTTGATGCAATTCTTTTTTATGAATAATTGCTTTTTCGTA
>CAIMAP010000081.1 GCA_903838995.1 uncultured bacterium
CTACAGAGGTAACATATCCAAAACGAATTTCGGTTCCTAATCTTTCCGCTTGCTTGCGAAAATCTTCCATCATCTCGGGGCCTTGTGTGCCATTCGGATAGCCTGGGTAATTCTCTACTTCTGTTGTAGTGGTTAATTGACCACCGGGCTGCATGCCAGTAATCATCACTGGTTTAAGGTCTGCTCTTGCTGCGTAAATAGCAGCCGAATAACCGGCAGGGCCCGAACCTATAATTAAGCAATGTATGTGTTCTGTATTTTCCATTTTATTTGTCGAAAAATCAAATTTAATTAAAAAAACGATTGATTTATTTGATGTGGATATTTACCTAATTTTTGGGGATAATAATGGTGTCGATGGTGCATCCATAGCCAGCCCATACTCCTAAACATCCAGCACCTTTGAATGTGCTTTTTACAATTACCGTAGGAGAGAACGGATTGCCAAAACTACTACTTTGCGCTTCGAATGTTTTCCAAAAATCGAATTGTGTTTTTTCGATACTAGCCCATTTTACAAATACTTTATCTCCTTTTTTAAAATATCCGTATTGTCTAAAATCGGCAGAGTCATTATTTTGAAATTGCGATTTTCCTCCAGCAATGGTAAATTGAACGGCCTTGCCATTGATAATAGCATCATCATAAATAGAATTAAATGCCACATCAAATAAGGGATCGTTGTTTTTCTTTGTAAGCAAACGATAGTAATTTCCTATAGGGTTTGGTTCTGTAAAATAGGCGGTTAATTGCACTAAGCTATCGGTGTCTGCTCTTGTTATAGGTGCTGGCTCTACTACAATACTATCTAATGGTGCAGGCGCTAAAATTTGTGTGCTCGATGTAAATACATGCCCATCTACTGCAACTTTGATATGATATGTATTGCCAATTACGCCTAACAATTTGGTGGTATCAATGTAAAATGAAGCATTGCCAATTTTAACCATTTTTAATTCGATAGCAGTGGTATCATTATTCACTGTCAAACTTATTTTAGCGTTGTCTACAAATAAGTTTAAAAAATCATCATTAGATATCTCATTGATAAAAGAAATTCCCCTAGATACGGTTACAAATGGACCTTGACCATTTTCTATATAACCCTCGATTACATAGGGGCTTGGGGCAATTGGAAAATCAATATTGATATCTTTTTCACATGATTGCAAAATCAATATGGATGCTATTAGACTGAATAAAATTTTTTGCTTCATGGTCTAAAATTTAAAATTCCAAGTAACAGATGGGATAAAAGGGAATACCGTAATTTGTTTTGGTTGCACTTTTAATCCTTGATTTAACACATCTCCTTGAACATCTAAATAAACGATGTATTGATTTAAATGATTGTAAACATTGTATATACTAAAGTTCCAAGTCGACTCGTATTTATCTGTTTTTTTAGCGGTATAAGTAGCCGAAAGGTCTAAGCGATGGTAAGGGCTTAAGCGATATTTGTTTCGGTAATCGGGCTCAAAATATAAGCCCTGCGTGCCATTGCTAAAGAACACTAAACTGGTTGGCAAATTAAACGCAGCGCCAGAACCATAAACAAACACCGCACCAAAAGTCCATTTTGGATTGTGTGTATATGATAAAACAATAGATCCATCATGTCTGCGATCGTATCTCGCAAAAAAAGTTTTTCCTTGATTTAAATCGGCAAAAGTTCTTTCCGCGTAAGAATGGGTATAGCCAATCCATCCGTTGAGTTTGCCCACCGATTTTTTAACAAAAAATTCGGCACCATAAGAACGGCCTATTCCGAATGTGAAATCGTTTTCGATATTGGCACTTAATCTGCCGGTGGTATTTTCTTTAAATTCAATTAAATTACGAAGGTCTTTGTAGTATAATTCTACCGATGTTTCGTATTGATCGTCTTTGAAATTCCTGAAATATCCAATAGAATATTGCGTACAAAATTGTGGTTTAACAACAGATGATGCAGGCACCCAAAGGTCTGTAGGGAGTGTACTTCCGCTCAAGGAAGCTAAATTTACAAATTGATTGGTAACGGTATAGGCAGCTTTAATAGAAGCCGATTTACTAGTTTGAAAACGAATAGAAAAACGGGGTTCTAAACGATGATAAGTTTTAATATTTTGACCCGATGCATAAGAAATGGTATCTACAATAGTGCCTAAATCATTTTGAATATAACGATCGTATGGGCCAATCTGTTGGAAAAAGGCATAGCGTAAACCTGCGTTAATTTTAATTTTTTCTGTTAAATCAAAATCATTCGAAACATATGCCGCTGCTTCGTTTGCGTATTGTCTATTAATTTTTTCTGGACTAATACTAGTTTCGCCGATGGTGCCGGTTGCGGTAGTAGGCGTAAAAGTGTGAAAGGTATAAGCGCCACCAAACTTAACCTGGTTGCGGATATTAGGGAAATAATCAAAATCTACTTTGGTTGAATAATCTCTTACACCCGAAAATAATTCGAAATTAAAATTGCTTTGAGAGGCTCCAATTTTAAAAATATAATCACTGAATAAAGCAGTGGTGTTCATGAATAATTTTTCGTTAAACAAGTGATTCCAACGCATGGTGGTGGTAGAGTTTCCCCACGGAAACTTAATGCCAAATCTTTCGCCTTTGAATAAAAATTGGTCTTTACCAAAATAGCCACTAAAAAATACGCGGTCTTTATCCGAAAATTGATAGTTTAATTTCAGGTTTAAATCGTAGAAATAATAGCCTGAGCCAGATAGGGTAGAAGTACTGCTCACAAAGGGTTTGATCAGTGCATCTATATAAGTTCTTCTGGCAGCCAACATAAAGGAACTTTTACCTTTTTGTATTGGGCCTTCCAGTGTTAAGCGCGAAGCAATTAAACCAACGCCACCAGTTGCATGGTATGTTTGGTTATTACCTTCTTTCATGTTTACGTTTACAACAGATGATAACCTGCCACCATATTCGGCTGGCATGCCTCCTTTAATAAGGGTTACGCTATTAATGGCATCCGAATTAAAAACAGAAAAGAAGCCAAATAAATGCCCCGAATTATAAACGGTGGCTTCGTCTAATAATACTAAATTTTGATCGGGGCCACCGCCTCTTACATAAAATCCGCTATTGCCTTCGCCCGATGATTGAACGCCAGGTAGTAATTGCAAGGTTTTTAAGATATCAACTTCACCTAATATTACGGGTAAAGTTTTCACTTTTTCCATTTGCAAAGTTTGGGTTCCCATTTGGGTGCTCTTGAAATTATTTTCTGCTTTTTCGGCAAGCACAATGGCTTCTTTACTTACAATAGAATTGTTTTTTAAGAAGAAATTTCTTTTGATGTTTTTGTTTAAATTGATGGTATCCGAAATGGGTTTAAAGCCTAAAAAGCTGGCTATAATTTGGTATTTTCCAGCAGGTAAGGATATGGAGTAAAAGCCATATTCATTGGTGTTCACGCCTTTCCCTAATTCTTTAATTATAACTGTACTGCCTATTAATGTTTCGCCAGAAAAGGCATCTTTTACATAGCCACTGATGCTGAATTTTTGTTGTCCAAATAATAAAGCAGGGCTTGCTAATAATATGATAAAGAGGATGAATTTATTTTTCACTATTGGTTTTAAGGAAGGTCATACTATAAACTGTATGCTCGGTTTGTATTTTAATAACGTATAAGCCTGGGTTAAAGTTTGCTGTTTCCAATTTAAAGTTTCCATTTTCGGAATATAAATCTAATTGCTGCATTTTTGATCCAGTGCTACTGTATATAGTAATGTTAGCCTTTTGAGTTTTGTCTAAATTGAATTGACAAAAATCCTTAACAGGATTTGGGTATAGGGTGATTTTTGATTTATTTAAATGATTAATTCCTAAAACATCGTATAATTTTCTGCCATTGGGTAATCCCCAACCATATTGATTGTTTGGATTTAAGCTATTATCTGCATGCTCTTTCATCCAAGCTTTAAATTGTAAAGGGTTGGCTCCAGGATATTGGATTTTAAATAATTCAAAAGCACAAGCACTAAAACCAGCGATAATAGGCCCAGAAAACGAAGTACCACTTCCAAAGCCAAAACTACCCGTATTGGCTTTTGCGATCCAAGCTGGACCGCCTTGTGCTACTACATCGGGCTTAGTTCTGCCATCTGAGGTTGGGCCATTGCTCGAAAATCCTGCAATCAATTTTGTTGGATCTACGGCACCAACCGAAAGCACATTTTTACCATCGGCAGGAGCACCAATATAAAACCATGCGTCACTACCAGAATTGCCTGCGCTGTTCACTACTAAAACTCCTTTATCAACTGCAATATCTGCAGCAATTGTTATTGGAGCGGTGCTACCATTCATGTCGGCGTAAGTATAACTTTGCGAAGCCGCATCGTATTCCGTATAGCCTAAAGATGAATTGATGATATCAGCACCAGCACTATCTGCATATTCTGCAGCAGCAGCCCAATTGTATTCTTCCACAATATATTCGGTCGCCTCTTCTTCTGTTTTTAATAAATAAAATTTTGCATCGGGTGCCATGCCTATCATGGTGTCGGGTACGTTCGCACCAATACATGACAATACACTGGTGCCGTGGTTACTGTAATCGTATACAAAAGAAGTATTATCGGTAAAATTCCATGTGCCTATAATTTGATTTTTTGCACGTAAAGAATCGAAAGCGGTATGCGTATTTGTATTTCTAAAACCTGCATCAATAATAGCAATTTGCATGGTAGAACCAGTAAATCCGCTTTGATGTAAGAAGTCTGCATGGAGCATTTTTGTTTGGTTCCAAGCATTGCCGTATTTAGAAGAATCAATTTTATTGGAAGGATTGACAATGTTTTCTTCAGGAAATTTATTGATGCTGGTTTTGTGAACATTTGTGCCAAAAACTTTTTTATACCTTTTAACATAGGATAGGTTACCAATGGCTATGGCTTGGGCAGTATCGGCTTGAATGGTAATGGTATTTAACCATTTAGATTTATTCAGCACTATTGCGCCCGTATTTCTAATAGCAGCAATATAAGATGGATTAACAGGAATGTCTAAAGAATCAATAACTATAGCCATGCGCGTTTTTCTAGCAATGGCTCTAGCAGATAGGTATTCGCTAGGATTACTGATGCTAAAAGGGCTATTGGCTTTATCTTTTAAAAAAATGATATATCGATCTTGCGCCATGGCTGTGATTAGCGATAGCAAAAGTGTAAATGTCAATAGGATTTTTTTCATGATTTATTGTTTTGAAATAATACCACCTCCAATTAAATCGTTGCCTTCGTAAAACACCGCCGATTGGCCAGGTGCTAAACCAGAAATTGGCGAATAAAAGTCAACTTTAATGTAATCAGCCTCTTGCACAATGCTACTCATGGTGCCTTTATCTTTGTATCTTATTTTAGTTAAACTATCGATAGGTGTTAAAATGTTTTCATATTTAACCAAATTGAAGCCTCTTACAATGGCTTCTTGTTTTTCGAGTTCGCCAATTTTACCTAATACAACTTCATTTTTATCAGGCTGAATATCAAGAACAAACATTGGTTCACCTAAAGCAATTTCTAACCCTTTGCGTTGACCAACTGTATAAAATGGATAACCTTTGTGTTGACCTAAAACGGTTCCATCTTGTAAAACAAAATTGCCACCCGCCACTTGTTGTGCCAATCCAGGAACCTTATTGTTTAAAAAAGCACGGTAATCATTATCGGGCACAAAACATATTTCGTAGCTCTCACTTTTTGCGGCTAAAGCAACCTGCCCCATGTCAATTGCCATTTGTTTAATCTCCGATTTATGAAATTTACCCAAAGGCAACATGGTGCGCGAAAGGTTGGCTTGAGAAACGCCCCAAAGCACATAACTTTGGTCTTTGCTCTCATCTTTACCCTTCGATATAATTTTACGG
Source organism: uncultured bacterium (assembly GCA_903838995.1). GTDB lineage: Bacteria > Bacteroidota > Bacteroidia > Sphingobacteriales > Sphingobacteriaceae > CAIKLP01. The sequence continues at coordinate 5,882 of CAIMAP010000081.1, forward strand.
TTATTTTCTTCTCGAATATTTGCATAATGCCCAGTGGCAATAAATTCGCAGTCGAGGTGATTGGCTCTTTTTATTAACGCTTCCCATTTAATATGCGTATTGCATAATACACATGGGTTTGGGGTGCGACCAGCTAGGTATTCTTCTACAAAATTATCGATGACAAAATTGCCAAACTCTTCTCTGATATCTAAAATATAATGGGGAAAGCCATAAGATACCGCAAGTGCACGGGCATCATTGATTGAATCTAAACTGCAACAGCCGGTTTCTTTAGATGAGCTACCAGAACTGGCATAGTCCCAAGTTTTCATAGTGATACCAATCACTTCGTATCCTTGCTCGTGTAACATCACTGCTGCTACCGAACTATCCACTCCGCCACTCATGGCTACTAAAACACGACCTAATTTGCTCATAAATTTGTCTGTAAAGATAGTCGGATAAACTGAGAAATGGGAATTTGCAACGAATTTTTGACAAGCTAGATTAAGCTTTTTGAGTACCCGGGACGAGATTCGAACTCGCATACCTTTCGGCGCCACCCCCTCAAGATGGTATGTCTACCAATTTCACCACCCGGGTATTGAAAATGTTTTCAAAAATAGTAATTTTTTGAAATTGCTTTCAATAATTATCGTTTCAATGCGTACTTTTCTATTTTAGCATATAGATGACTGCGCTGCATAGCCAATTCATCGGCTGTTTTAGAAACATTCCAATTGTTTTTGATTAATTTATTTTTGATGAATTCGCTTTCCATATAATCTTTGAAATCTTGGAAATGATTAAAGCCATCAAAATTAAAGGCAGCATTATTCGACGGTTGCAAAGTAGCATCTGCATTTTTTCCTGCTATATTATTTTGAATATCTGCCACGCTAATGGTGTTGCCTCCTAAAATAACTAAGCGCTCTACCACATTGTGTAATTCGCGAATATTTCCTGTAAAATGTATGGTTTGTAAATAGGCCAAAGCCTCTTTGCTAAAGCTTTTGAGCGCGCAACCATAATCTTCGCAAATGCTTGATAAAAAATGATTTGCTAGCAAAGGAATATCTTCCTTTCTTTCGTTTAGCGATGGCACATGGATCAGAATTACACTTAATCTATGGTATAAATCTAATCGGAATTGGTGTTGCTCAATTTCTTTGAATAAATCTTTATTAGTTGCTGCTATCACGCGCACATTAACTGGAATTTCTTTTTCGCCGCCAACCCTGGTAATTTTATTTTCTTGCAATGCGCGCAATACTTTTGATTGAGCCGAAGGACTCATGTCTCCAATTTCGTCTAAAAATAAAGTACCGCCATTGGCTTGTTCAAACTTTCCAATGCGTTGTTTAATGGCCGATGTAAAGGAGCCTTTTTCGTGTCCAAAAAGTTCGCTTTCTATTAATTCTGCTGGTATTGCGGCGCAATTAACTTCTATCAAAGGTCCATTGGCGCGGTTGCTTTTTTCGTGAATCCATTTGGCCACTAATTCTTTTCCCGAACCGTTTTCGCCTGTTATTAAAACACGCGCTTCGGTTGGTGCAACTTTCTCAATGGTTTCCTGAATTTTTAAAATAGGAGAAGACTCACCAATAATCGCATTCGTCTTAGCAACTTTTCTTTTAAGGATTTTGGTTTCGGTAATTAATTCAGATTTAACAAGTGCATTGCGCACGGTAATTAATAAACGATTGAGGTCTGGTGGTTTAGCAATAAAATCGTAGGCACCTTTTTTAGTTGCCTCTACGGCGGTATCGATGGTGCCGTGTCCACTAATCATAATAAAAGGAAGATCGGGTTGAATAATTTGGCTTTGTTGTAAAACTTCTAAGCCATCCATTTTGGGCATTTTGATATCGCAAAGCACCAAATCAATATGTTCTTTTTTAATCAGCTCGATGCCTTCTAAACCATTGCTGGCTTCCATTACAAGGTATTTCTCATAAACTAAAATTTCTTTTAGCGTACTACGAATACTGTTTTCATCGTCTATAATTAAAATCGTAGCTACTTGCATGCAGATCTTTTGTTTGATTGAAATAAAAAAGCAAATTCGTAAGCCGGGTTCTGTTATTTATCGGGTTACAACCCAACAAACTTCTATCATTTATCTAGGATAACAATTGCTCGTTACCTCCATCAACCTACCCATCCCGATTTGGTTTTGCAACCTTGAAGCGAGCAGCTTCATGATCGGGACCTATTTGGTCTTTCAACTCCTGAGGTTTACCGCAATGTATATTACTATACAAAGCTGTGAGCTCTTACCTCACATTTTCACCTTTGCCCTTTGCTTGCGCTCCAGGTAGTTTATTTTCTGTGGCACTTGCTGTTCAAATAAATTGACCTTCCCGTTAGGAAGCAGGATGCTCTATGTTGCCCGGACTTTCCTCCGATAATAAATTACCGGCGATAGAACGATTTGCTTATTTCAAAAATACGATTTTTATCCTAATAATGTTGCTTTTGTGGCATCAAGTATCGCGAATGAATCGGCTGTATTAGCTGCTTCGGCGTAAGTACGGAGCACAGGCTCGGTACCAGAAGGCCTAATCATTACCCAAGTGCCATTGCCTAAATGAAATTTAAATCCATCTAAGTCTTCTACTTTTTCAACTTGATAATTTCCAAAAGCTTTATAATTTCCTGCTTTGCAATTAGCAATAATGGCTTGTTTTTTATCTTCTGATAAATGTAAATCGTAACGCTCTACTGCAAAACTGCCCACTTCGGCATATACTTCTTCAATTAATTCGCGCAATGATTTTCCGGTTTTAGCCATAAATTCCCATATGGTTAAACCAATCCAAATACCGTCTCTTTCTGGAATGTGGCCTACAATGGCAATACCACCCGACTCTTCGCCACCTACTAAAAATGGTTTTTTATTTTCAACTATTAATTCACAAATATATTTGAAACCAATTTTTGTAGTCTCTTGACTTACGCCATATTTTGCACACAATTCTTCTATTTTTTTCGTGCAAGAAAAAGTAGTAATGGCATGGCCATTTTGTTTTTTATATTTTACTAAATAATGAATCAATAATAAAATAATATGATGCGAATCCACAAAGTTTCCTTCGTGATCGTATAAACCAATTCTGTCTGCATCACCATCTGTTGCTAAACCAGCATCAATATCTCCTGAAATTTTAATTAATTCAGAAAGCTCTGTAAGGTTCTTGTGTATTGGTTCTGGAGCCTGTCCATCAAATCCAGGGTTGTGGTCGCAATGTAAAAAAGTGCAATCTGGTAAAATTCTTCTCATGACGCTTTGGCCTGCACCGTACATGGCATCGTAAGCAAAATTCAAACCCGAATTTTTGATAGCGTCTAAATCAAAAGATTTTTCAACATGTTTGAAATACATTTCTTCCATGTCTACGTATGTTATTAATCCTTGTTTTTCGTAATCAGCAACACTTAATGTTGCTTGGTTAAAATTATCAGGTATTAAATCTTCGATAGCAGCAATTACACTTGGAATAGCGGGTCCACCAAAATCAGCTTTAATCTTGAAACCATTATAGCTAGGAGGGTTGTGGCTTGCGGTAATAATAATTCCTGCGCTTGTTTTTAATTCAACAGTAGCTAAAGAAATCATTGGCGTAGAAACAAACTCGTTGCTACACATCTTTACTAAAATTCCTTCCGATGCCATTACACGCGCAACTGCATCAATAAATAACTTTCCAGCAAATCGGCAATCATTACCTAAAGTGATACTTGGTTTATCAAAATTATTTTTCAACCAAATGGCAGTTGCCTTTGATACACGTTCTACATTTTGTACGGTAAAATCTTCGGCAATAATTGCACGCCAACCGTCTGTTCCAAATTTTATTTTATTCATCGTATTTTTAACAAGGTCTCAAAATTAAGTTTTTATTGCCGATTTACCATTAAAATCTGCTCTTTTTATATCTTTTAAAATCTGATATTTTTTCCAATTATTGAATAATTTGCAGTTAAATTTTCTATTTTTGACGCAAATTATAGTAATATATGAAAGTAATTAAGTTTGGAGGTACTTCTTTAGGTAGTCCAGAAAGGATGAAAAATCTTGTATCATTAATAGATTTTTCATCCAAACAAATTATTGTGTTGTCGGCAGTTGCAGGCACCACCAATAGTTTGTTACGCATATCTGAAACATTATTCGAAAAAAAATCGGAGCAGGCTAATGAGTTGATCGACTTATTAGAAGATAATTATATTGATTTTATCAAAGCATTATTTAACGAACAACAATATTTAAAAATAGCTGCTCAATTAGTTACCGAACATTTCAACGAAATCCGATCTTTCACCCAAGATTTATTTACCGTTTTTGAAGAAAGAATAATTTTAGCAAAAGGGGAATTAATTGCTACTGCATTATTTACTTACTATTTACAACAAGAAAAAATAAATGCAGTATTGTTGCCCGCGCTCGATTTTATGAAAATAGATGAGCACCAAGAGCCCGACATTCCTTATATTCAGCGTAACTTAAAGCCTTTACTAGCGCAACACGCAACAATTAATACATTTATTACGCAAGGCTTTATTTGCCGAAATAGTTTTGGTGAAATTGCCAATTTAAAAAGAGGAGGGAGTGATTATACAGCTTCCTTAATTGCTGCTGCTATACAAGCCAGCGAGGTGCAAATTTGGACCGACATAGATGGCATGCACAACAACGATCCAAGAATTGTGCAAGGAACCCAACCCATCCGAAATTTGTCCTTTGATGAAGCAGCAGAATTAGCTTATTTCGGTGCTAAAATTTTACATCCACAAAGTGTATTTCCTGCACAAAAATATCAAATACCAGTCAGGTTATTAAATACCCTAGCACCCAATGCAGAAGGCACTTTGATCAGTAATCAAACTTCAGATGCAGCTGTAAAATCTATTGCTGCAAAAGATGGCATTACGGCCATCAAAATTCAGTCTTCCAGAATGCTATTGGCTTATGGTTTTTTAAGAAAAGTATTTGAAGTTTTTGAAAGATATCAAACACCTATTGATATGATTACAACCTCGGAGGTAGCTGTTTCTTTAACTATTGATGATACCCAACACCTTGATCAAATTTTAATTGATCTAAAAGAATTTGGAAACGTGAGCGTAGATACCGATCAAACAATTATTTGTATTGTAGGCGATTTCTTAGCCAGTAAATCGGGCTATGCAGCCATGGTGCTTAATTCCATGAAAGACATACCCATTCGAATGATTGCTTATGGTGGTAGCCCAAATAATATTTCCTTGTTGGTCAATTCAAACTTAAAAGGTGCGGCATTAAATGCATTGCATCAAGGATTATTCGCTACTCGTTAACAGCTTTAAAAATGGATTTAAAAAAATATCAATCGCAATTAAATAATATTCAGACACCTTGTTATGTTTATGATTTAAATTTACTCGAGCAAACATTACTAGCCTGTAAAAATGCAGCAGATCAATATAATTTCGAAGTGCATTATGCTTTAAAAGCAAATGTAAATCCAGCTATTTTATCTGCTATTCAAGCTAAAAATTTTGGGGCAGATTGTGTAAGTGGTAACGAGGTTAAAGCGGCTATCAATGCAGGTTTTAGCAAAGATAAGGTTGTTTTTGCAGGTGTTGGAAAAACCGATCAAGAAATTAACGAGGCACTAGCTTTGGATATTTTTTGTTTCAATGTAGAGTCCTTTCAAGAAATTCAAGTGATCAACGAATTAGCACATGCGCAAAATAAAATTGCTAAAATAGCTTTGCGATTGAATCCTAATGTGAATGCCAATACCCATCATTATATAACAACTGGATTAGCCGAAAATAAATTCGGTATTAATTTTTGGGAATTAGAAACGGTCATCGATTTAATTAAAAAATCTCCGAATATTGATTTAATGGGATTGCATTTTCATGTCGGATCACAAATCAACGACTTGCAGGTGTTTAAAAATTTATGTGCAAAAGTAAATGAGTTTACGGCTTGGTTTGATGCTCGTCAAATACCGCTGAAAGTATTGAATTTAGGGGGCGGACTGGGTATAGACTATTATCATCCTACCACCAATAACTTGGTTAATTTCGAAGCGTATTTTGCCATTTTTAATCAATTTATTGTACGTAAACCTGGGCAAGAAATTCATTTCGAATTAGGTAGGTCTTTGGTAGGTGCTGTTGGAGCATTACTCTCGAGGGTGATATATATCAAAGAAGGCATACAAACAAATTTTGCAATATTAGATGCCGGCATGACTGATTTATTAAGACCTGCATTATATCAAGCTTATCATAAAATCGAAAACCTCAGTAAGCAACACGAAAGTATTTCGAAAAAATACGATGTAGTTGGACCCATCTGCGAATCTTCGGACTGCTTCGGAAAAGCAGTAGAATTGCCCATTACAAGCAGAGGAGATCTCATGGTAATTTATTCCACAGGTGCTTACGGCGAGGTGATGTCGTCTAATTATAATTTACGAGAAAAAGCAAAGGTGTTACTTTTGCAATAGCCTATTGAAAAGCATTTAAACCAGTAACATCCATTCCGGTAATTAATAAATGGATGTCATGTGTTCCCTCGTAAGTAACTACAGATTCTAAATTCATCATGTGTCGCATAATTGGGTATTCGCCTGTAATACCCATTCCGCCTAGCATTTGACGCGCTTCTCTTGCGCAATTCATAGCTGTTTCTACACTGTTTCTTTTAGCCATAGAAATTTGAGCAGCAGTAGCACGATCTTCCGATTTTAATACACCTAATCTCCAATTCATTAATTGGGCTTTGGTAATTTCGGTTATCATTTCTGCTAATTTCTTTTGTTGCAATTGAAATCCACCAATTGGACGGTCAAATTGAATTCTTTCTTTTGAATATTCAAGTGCATTTTCATAAGCTCCCTCGGCTATTCCAAGTGCCTGCGCTGCAATACCAATACGTCCACCAGAAAGTGTTTGCATTGCGAATTTAAATCCAAAACCATCTTCGCCAATACGATTTTCTTTAGGCACTTTTACATCAGTAAACATTAATGAATGC
>CAIMAP010000082.1 GCA_903838995.1 uncultured bacterium
CGATACGCACGTATCTAATGATACCTGAGTTATCTGCAGCGTTTGTTCCACCATATTGACCATCTTGTGCAGCGTTGTTTACACCACCTTCGATTGTTGCTTGTCCACCTACTGGATTAATTGGTGCGTTACCTAATACAATTATACCACCCCAGTCACCGTAAGTACGAGTACCTGGCGTTTCGTCTGATGTAAATACAATTGGTTTATCAACTGTACCATCAGCGATTAATTTACCGCCTCTTGTTACAATTAAAGTTCCTTTGGTTAATTTAACTCCTCTTACAATGGTACCTGGCTGAATAGTCAAAGTAGCATTAGAGTCAACATAGATAAATCCATCCATACGATAGATTTTGTCATTTGTCCAAGTGGTGTTGGTCGTGATGTGACCTGTAACCGTTTGGAACTGTGCATTTGCAAAGTTATTTGCAAAAAACAAGATCATTACAGCAAGTAATAATTTTTTCATAATAATATAGGTTTTTTTTTCAAATTTAAACCGACAATATTATGCTAATGTTAAGAATAGGTTATTTAAAAATATATTTAAAATTAAAAAGCAGCCCTAAAGCTGCTTTTTAAAATCGTATGAATATTTATTTTAAAACTTATAAGAAAGTGCAAACGAATAGGTAGTTCCGAAATTAGTTCGTTCAATTAAACGATCTTTATCTGCATTGTAAACTTTATTTTTGTCCATATCTTGATAATAATCTCTGCTTTGATTCAAGATATCTGAAATAGTCGCTTTTAATTCGAACTTGTTTAAGAAAGTTTTAGATACTTGAAGATCTAACATATTACGTGGTGCTTCCCAAACGTTTTCGTATCCTAAGAAACCAGCTTCTCTAATTCTTCTACCAATCACATTATATAATATAGTTGCACCAAAAGCATTTTCTGCATTATAATAACTCAATGAACTATTGATTAAATAAGGAGACTGTCCTTGTAATGGTCTAATTGAATCTTGCACATTAGGATTGCCTCTTAAATCTACACTTGATTCTATTCTTGCAAAATTAGTAGCAATAGTAAAATTGTCCCAGCCTTCCCATGCTAAAGCATTGAAATTATTTAAGAAGTTTAATTTCTTACGAAACTCTAATTCGATACCATAATTGACAGCAGATTTTACGTTTAAGAAAGATTTAGTACGGTTACTTCCGCCTAAATAAACGGCTTCGATAGGATCTTTAAAATTCTTGTAAAATGCGGTTGCTGAAACTATTTCACCTGCTGTAGGATACAATTCGTATCTCACATCAAAGTTGTTAATTAATGCGCGCTTCAAATTAGGATTTCCTAAAATTAAAGTATTTGTAATAAAATCTTCGAATTCGAAAGGAGCTAATTCTCTAAACTCTGGACGAGAAACTGTTTTAGAATAAGCTAATCTTAAATTTGCTTTTTCATTAATAGCATAGGTAAAATTAACAGAAGGTAAAATGTCTATGTTAGTTGTATCTACTACCTTTTGACCAGTTGAAGAAGTAAGCGTTACATTGTTTGACTCTACCCTTGCGCCCCATACTAATCTTACTTTTGTATTAATTCGACTATCAAATAAAATATAAGCTGCATTTAAATTATTCTTTGCAGAATAGTTGGCAGTAGGATTGGTAATGTCTTGTAAAATAAATCCGTTTAATGGGCCAACGGTATCTTGTAAATTTCCTAAATCAAAAATATGAGATGGATCTAAAGATTTAACTGAATCTGTAAGTCCAAAACCTAGTTGCTTGTAAGCAAAAAATCTAGCATCAAATTCTCTAGCTCTTTGTTGCGACCAAACACCCGTTTTGATGATACTTTTATCTCCCATTATATCAAATGGAATGGTTAAATCAGAACTAATGGAATAATTATCCTCGTTTAATTTCGAATAAAATTTTCTAGAGTTTTTATCTGGGTTTTGACCAATCTGAACAAGGTAAGGACTTTCAGGTGTCGAAGTTCCTTTACTATATGCTAAGGTCCTAGAATTTGGTTCATCTCTCAAAACCTTGCTATAACCTGCATTCACTCTCCATTTTATATCATTAGCAAATTGTTTATCAAAATTTATTTGAGAAGATAATAACTTCTTACTAACGTATTCGTAAGAATAGGCTTTAATTAAAACGGTATCATATTGACCAGATAATAAATCGTATCCATTTCTTAATACCGTGTTGTTATCTGTATTGATACTTAAAATATTTTTGAATGCAATTTTTGAATGTTCTCCAATTTGATATGATGCATTTGCAATAGCACCCCATGCAACATTGTTTCTGTAGTTATCATCTTTAAAATCAAATAACCTACCATCGTTATCAAAATCTTGTCTTTGAATTCTATTGAAACGATAAGTATTATTATAAGTAACACCAGCAACTAAACCCGCATCTCTACCTGCAATCTTAGTTTTAGAACCGTATAACATTTGAAAATTTGAACCTGGCATTGCAGATAGCTTTTCGTATCCCCAATCATTTTTAACCGTACGCGTAACCGCAGCAGATTTATAAACACTACTAGGGAAATCGGCTCTAGCAGGTAAATCTTTTACAAAATTTCTGCTTCCATCGTCAATTCCAAAAAAATCGTATTTGCCTTTATTTGCATTTTGGTAAAATGCTTTTCCGGTTGAAGCATCGTTATAATTTGAACCAACTGTTACACTTAAAAAAGGTTCATCAGGAAAATCTTTAGTATTTAATTGTATTACACCGCCAGCAAAATCACCTGGAAGATCTGGCGTTGCTGCTTTAGTAACGGTTAAATTATCTAATAAATTAGATGGAAAAATATCGAATGCAAAAGCTCTTCTGTCTGGCTCTGTACTTGGCAATGGTGAACCATTGATCAATGCCACATTGTAACGATCACTTAATCCTCTGATCACAACAAATTTATTATCCTGAATACTTGCACCACTCACACGCTTTAAAACATCACTGGTATTTCTATCTGGAGAACGCTTAATGATATCTGAAGATATACCATCTGAAATAGCAATATTATTTTTTTGAATCGTGTATAACGATCCTAAACTTTCTCTTTTATAAGTGGAGGTAATTACTACTTCGGATACTGCTTTTGAATTTTCTTCCATCGCAACATTTAGGGTAGTGGTTTTACCAGAAGTTACCATTACCCCATCAATTGATTTGGTATTATAGGCAACATATTTAACCAAAATTTTATAGGCTCCTTGTGGTAAATTTAATTCGTATTGGCCGTCAAAGTTGGTTTGTACACCAATGGTGGTACCGTCTACCAAAACAATTGCACCAATAATTGGGTCGTTGTTTACTTTGTCTAAAATTTTACCAATAATTTTACCTTTGGGTTTTTGCTCGGTATTTGCTTGCGCTACCGTTAATTTCATTGTTAGCAATAGAAAAAAGCTAAGAAATGCAATCTTTTGAAAAGTATGTTTCATTGTCAGTTTAATGTATTGCAAAAATAGCCCTGCAATGTTAACCTGATGTTAACAAAATATTAATTAATGGTTTTGAAGAATTTCTAAATAGCTGTTATTTAGGACTTTTAACGAAACTCTGGTAGGGAATCCCAATTGCTTTAAATACAAAATGGATCAACCAGATTGGACCAATCAGCAAAAACCGCATATCGTCGAAGAAAGAAGGCTTTTTACCTTCAATATGGTGACCAATAAACTGAAATATCCAAGAAATGACGAATAGTATGGAGAAAAATTGCCACATCTGCATGCCTCCGGCGAGCGCATTTAACTCTACTAAAACAATTAAATAGGAAAATAGCCCGATTAAAATAATCATGGCGAAAGCAAGTATGGGCGATAATTGGTAATAATAATACAAAGCAAAAGCGATTACGATAGATGCCCAATTAAAAAAAGGATAGGCAGCCATAAATGAAGGCATTGGAATAGCCCAAATTAATCCTAGTAAACTAAATACAATAGTTGGTACTGCAATCCAATGTATGGTTTTGTTAATTTTGTTTTGATGGCTTTCGCTATATTTTGCAAAAAGTTGATCTAATTTAGTCATGAGTTTGCGTTATTTATTTTAAACAAAAATGGCTTGGTTTTCACCAAGCCATTTAAATTATTTTGCATAAGAAACAGCTCTTGTCTCTCGAATTACGGTTACTTTCACTTGACCTGGATAAGTCATTTCTGTTTGAATGCGTTCTGCAATATTAAAAGCTAAAGCTTCTGAATCTTTATCAGAAATTTTTTCTGCTTCTACAATTACGCGCAACTCTCTACCTGCTTGAATAGCGAAAGTTTTTTCAACTCCAGGATACGATAAAGCTAAGCTCTCCATATCTTTTAATCTTTTAATATAACTTTCTACTACTTCTCTTCTTGCACCTGGTCTTGCGCCCGAAATCGCATCACAAGCTTGAATGATTGGCGAAAGAATACTCGTCATTTCAATTTCGTCGTGATGGGCTCCAATGGCATTACAAACTTCTGGATGCTCCTTATATTTCTCTGCCAATTGCATACCTAAAATGGCATGTGGTACTTCTGGATTTTCTTCCGAAACTTTTCCGATGTCGTGCAATAAACCTGCACGCTTAGCCATCTTCACATTCAATCCTAATTCGGTTGCCATAATTGCACAGAAGTTGGCTACTTCTCTAGAATGTTGCAATAAATTTTGACCGTAAGAAGAACGGTATTTCATACGTCCAATCATGCGGATTAATTCTGGATGTAATCCATGAATACCTAAATCGATCACGGTGCGCTCGCCCGTTTCAATAATTTCTTCTTCTAATTGCTTACGCGTTTTAGCAACCACTTCTTCAATTCTTGCTGGGTGAATACGACCGTCGGTTACCAAACGATGTAATGACAAACGCGCTAACTCTCTTCGAACCGGATCAAATCCAGATAAAATAATTGCTTCTGGCGTATCATCCACAATAATTTCGATACCAGTTGCGGCCTCTAATGCACGAATATTTCTACCTTCTCTACCAATGATGCGGCCTTTCACTTCGTCGCTTTCAATATTAAAAACAGAAACGGTGTTTTCGATAGCAGCTTCTGTTGCTGAACGCTGAATAGTTTGAATCACAATTTTCTTTGCTTCTTTAGCAGCGGTCATTTTAGCATCTTCTACAATGTCTTTTATCATCGACATGGCATTGGTTTTGGCCTCATCTTTTAAGGCTTCTATCAATTGCGATTTTGCTTCTTCCACAGATAAACCAGAAATTTTTTCTAATTGCTTTACTTGTATTTGATGCGATTGCTCTACCTCTGCTTTTTTCTTGTCTAATAATTCTTGCTGACGCGCTAATTGCTGGCGTTGATTATCCAACTCCGTTTCTTTACGTGTTGCATTTTCTAACTTTTGACCTAAAGATTGCTCTTTTTGCTTCAAAGAATTATCTCGCTGTGCTGCCAAGTTGTTTTTATTATTGATTTCCTGCTCATGCTCTGCTTTCAATTGTAAAAACTTTTCTTTGGCTTCTAGCATCTTATTCTTTTTAAGAATTTCGCCTTGCGATTCTGCCTCTTTTAATATTTGGCTTGCTTTTTCTTTCGAATTTTGCTCATGGTCACTCAAACCTTTTTTAAGTACTACGCGAGCAATTAAAAAACCGGCTAGCAATGTCACTATGCCTACTACTATTAATTCTATTGTCATATTTAAAATATAAAACCGTTAAAAATTTTGCATAGCCATGTATTGAAGATTCAACACGAAACTCACAAAACCTTTAACGGTTTGTTATCAGATTAATATTTATTGCTTGAACAAGTACTCCGTTAGCTTTTTATCTATTTGCTCAATTTTTTGAGTTGCAGTTAAGCTCGTGGTACTTTGTTGTCTATCTAAATTCAAATGTTCCGTAGCAATTTGCAAAACACACATAGAGAGTAAGTCTTGCTTATCGCGTACTGCATAGTTTTCTTGAAATTCCTTTAAACGGTCATTCACTAATTTTGCAGCCTTCCGAACATTTTCTTCATCCTCGCTATTTATTTTCAAAGGATAAACCCTGTCGGCAATATTAATTTTTATGGAGATTTCTCCCATTTTTTCTGATGTTTCGCTATTGCTTATTTATTCAATATAGCTATACACTTATCTATTTCTCGCACAAAATCGTTAATTTTTGCTTTAATGTCAAGTGTCTTTTCATCTGAGCCTGCTACAGTTTTAGCTAATTTCAGCATGTTATGCCTCTCATCTAGCTCATTTAGCTGCGTTTTAAGCTCATTTGCGCTTTTTTTAAATTGTTCGTTTTCTGTTAATAAAAGTTCGTTTTGCTCTTTTAAAGCATCACAATACTCCAGTAGCATATCTACTTTTCGTTCAATGGTCTCTATGCCTTTCGGTAAAGCTGTCATTTGGAGTAATCTTTTATTTCTCTTTTATCTTCAATTAGTACTAAGGTACAAAAAAACATTAGGCTTTTCGAATTTCGGCTCCTGCCTCTTTTTCGAAAGCTTTGATCAGTTTTTCCATCACTTTATCAATTTCTATGTCTGTAAGTGTTTTTTCGGCATCTTGAAGTACAAAACTTAGCGCATACGACTTTTTGCCTGCTGGTAATTTATCGCCTTCAAAAACATCAAATACGCTAACTTCTTTAAGCAAATGCTTTTCTGCTTGTAAGGCCATTTTCTTTAAATCATCGAATTTAATGGCTTTATCAATTAACATAGATAAATCTCTCTTAACCGATGGGAATTTGGCCAAGGTTTCGAAATTTGCCTTTTTTGCTTTAACCGCATCAAAAATAGTTTTCCATTGAAAATCTGCAATCCAAACAGGCTGGTCAATATCCATCTTTTTCAAAACCGATTTTTGAACAGATCCTATAAAAACTAAAGCATTATTATTTTTTGTTAAATATTGAAAACCCGAACCTAAAACCGAATCAGAAAAATCAGTAATGGTATGCGCTGCAATTCCCAACCTATCAAATAATTTATCGACAATAGATTTAATGGTATAGACCGAAACCTTTTCTTGTTTTTCATGCCAATTTTCGGCGGTTTTATTTCCTGTCAAGAATAAAGTTAAATGAGGAATTTCTTTATATCCTTTTTCTTTTAAATGATAAGAACTACCAAACTCAAACATTTTTAAATCTGTTTGCTTTCTATTTTGATTATAATTAATAGCTTCTAATCCTGAAAAATATAAGGTATTTCTTAATACTGCTAATTCGTTACTTAAAGGATTTAAAATATTGACGGTATTCTGTAAGTCATATTGCTCTTGATACGCAGCCGTTGTGAGCGAATTAGACATGATTTCGGTATACCCATTATCGCAAAGAAATGCGGCCACCATGTTTTGCAAATCATCTTCGTCGGGCTGATTACTAAACGATAAAGAAGAACGCAATTGCGTGGGCATTTCAATATTATTTAATCCGTAAATTCTTAATATTTCTTCGATCACATCGCAAGCTCGCGTCACATCTACTTTTGCAGTAGGAATACTTAAATGCAAAGTATCACCTTCTTCTTTTTCGATGGTTATGTCTAAACCTGTTAATATTTCTTTGATACGAGCTGCTGGAATTTCTTTACCAATTAAACGAGTAGTTTGCTGATAAGACAATTGCACTTTTGCTGGCGCTATTTGCTCAGGATAAAAATCAAATGCATCTGCCGCAATCGTTGCTCCTGCAATTTCTTTTAATAAATCAACTGCATAAGACAAGGCATTCATCGGCATATTAGGATCCGTCCCTCTTTCAAATCGGAAGGAACTATCTGATTTTAAATTATGCACCTTCGAAGATTTTCTAACACTTACCGCATCAAAATAAGCAGATTCTAAAAAGATACTTTGTGTGTTTGTATCTACACAAGCATTAAGCCCACCCATCACACCCGCTAAACACATAGGCTTTTGCGCATCTGCAATAATTAAATCGGTAGGTACTAATTTACGGCTAATGCCATCGAGTGTTACAAGCTGCTCTCCTTCTTTTGCATTCCTTACAGTAATTTGCGCGCCTTGCACCTTCGCAAAATCAAATGCATGCATTGGTTGACCCAAACTATGACAAACATAATTGGTGACATCTACCACATTGTTGATTGGTTTCAAGCCAATCATTTGTAATTTATTTTTTAACCAATCGGGAGAATCTGAAACTGTAATATTTGATAAATAAATTCCTGAATATCTTTTACACAATGCAGGTGCTAGCACTTGAATTGCTAGTCCATTGTTTACGCTTTCTTTTAAAATAGAAGATGCTTGTGGTTTTAAATTTTTTTTTAAGATTGCAGCTAAATCTCTTGCTACACCTAAGTGCGATGCGGCATCGGCTCTGTTGGGTGTTAAGCCAATTTCAAAAACATAATCCGCCGCAATTTGAAAATAATCTTTGGCTAACATTCCTACTGGCACTGCTGCCGGAAGCACTAAAATGCCTTCGTGCGAATTTCCAATTCCAATTTCATCTTCGGCACAAATCATTCCTTCAGAAACTTCTCCTCGAATTTTTGATTTGCTAATTTTAAATGGTTCGCCTGCTAATGGATAAACCATACAACCAACCGTAGCTACAATTACTTTTTGATCTGCGGCAACATTTGATGCACCACAAACAATTTGCAATAATGCTGGACCACCCACATCCACTTTAGTAATACTCAATCGGTCTGCATTGGGATGTTGAATTCTTTCGACTACCTTACCCACTACCAATCCTTCTAATCCACCTTTAATAGATTCTACTTTTTCTAAGCTTTCTACTTCTAAGCCAACATCGGTTAAAAAAACACTCAACTCCTCTGGAGAATGATTGATATCGATAAAATCTTTAAGCCACTGGTAAGAAATCTTCATTTATATAATACTATTGATAAGGAAACCTATTTTCAAACAGTACAAATGTATACAAAAGGAAGGATTTTTTATAGTACTTATAGCTTGCCTTGGTCTGCAAAACTAAAAAACTGTTCGTTATAAATAATTAAATGATCGATTAGCTGAATATCCATTAACGCGGCCGATTCTTTTAATTTACGGGTAAGGTTGAGATCTTGCACGCTTGGGTCTAATTTGCCAGATGGGTGATTATGTGCAACAATTATATTAGAGGCTGAATGTAAAATTGCCCCTTTTAAAATGATGCGAATATCTGCCACGGTTCCAGAAATTCCGCCTTTGCTATGAAACTTTTTTTCGATTACTTTATTTGCCCTATTTAAATACAAGACCCAAAACTCTTCGTGTGCTAGCTCATAAAAGTGAATGCGTAATTCGTGATAGGCATCTTCACTTGAATTGATAGCCCTTACCTGGCTAACAGGAATAGCCAATTTACGACTAGCCAACTCAAATGCAGCAATAACGGCTATTGCTTTGGCATCGCCAATACCATTAAAAGATTTTAATTCGTTGAAAGATAATTTAGCAAGACTGGTTAAATTATGTCCGACAGCAATCATTAAACGATTTGCGAGCGAAAATGCTGACTCGGTTTTACTCCCAGATACCAATAAAATAGCTATTAACTCGGCATCGGTTAAGGTGGCTTTACCATTCTTGATTAACTTTTCCCTTGGCATGTCTTGCACAGACCATTGCTTTATCCCCATTTTTCATCCGCTTTAATGAAGGCATAAGATAGCCTTAAAATAAAAAATCCCGCACCGTATAAGTGCAGGATTTTTAATGCGTATATCTTGAAAGACTACTTTAAGGTATTAACGAATTTCGTTAGTTTAGACTTGTTGTTAGCCGCTTTATTCTTGTGAATAACGTTCTTCTTTGCTAAACGATCAATCATAGAAGTTACTTTCTTTAATAACTCTGATGCCTCAGCTTTGCTAGAAGTACCACGCAATTTTTTTACCGCATTTCTGGTAGTTTTTGCTTGGTATCTGTTTCTAAGTCTTTTAGTAGCGTTTGCTCTAATTCTTTTAATCGATGATTTATGATTTGCCATTTTCTCTTATTCTATTCTATTTCAAAAGGACTGCAAATATACGCCAGTTATTGAAAATTCCAAACATTATCATCAAAAATGATTGAATATTTATATCTTTACTGTAGAAATTATGAAAAAATACGCCTTTTTAATACTTGTAGCAGCACTTTTGATCAGTGCAAACTTATTTTCTTGGGGCTTTTTTGCCCACAAAAGAGTAAACCGTTTAGCTGTTTTTACTTTGCCTAAAGAAATGATGGGCTTTTATAAGAGTAATATCAACGCCATTACCGAAATGGCCGTTGGACCAGATAAAAGAAGGTATACCGACAAAGAGGAAGCACCAAGACATTACCTAGATGCCGACCATTATGGTAAAAGCCCATTTGATAGCATTCCAATGCGCTGGAAAGAAGCGGTAGTAAAATACAGCGAAGATACCCTAAACGCCTACGGAACGGTTCCTTGGCGCATACAAATGCGTTTAGCGGAGCTTACAAAAGCGATGAGAGAAAGAGATTCTGCTAAGATTGTATTTTATTCGGCAGATTTAGGACATTACATTGCTGATGCTTGCGTGCCATTACACAGTACCGAAAACTACGATGGGCAATTAACGGGACAAAAAGGGATACATGGATTTTGGGAATCTAGGTTACCTGAATTATTTGCAAACGATTATAATTTTTTTGTTGGCAAGGCAAGGTATATAGACGACCCGCTCAAAACATCATTTGATTTAGTAAAAGGAAGTTTTGCAGCCATGGATTCTGTATTGATTTTTGAAAGAGAATTGAGCGCTACTTTCCCTGCTGATAAAAAATATAGTTACGAACAAAAAGGCAAGAAAAACGCACAAGTTTATTCTTATGAATTTGCTAAAGCCTATCACGATAAATTAGATGGCATGGTTGAACGCAGAATGCGTACCGCAATATTAATGGTGGGTAGTTATTGGTATACTGCATGGGTAAATGCAGGACAACCCAATATGAAAAAACTCCTCAATAAAACACAAACAAAAGCCGAACAAGCACAAGTAATTGAAGAAGAAAACGCCTATCAAAATGGTAAGGCATTAGGCAGAGTAGAATAAAAAAAGGGGCTGAATATTCAGCCCCTTTTTTTATGTTATCTTGTAATTGATTATGCGTAAGTGTTAAGCATTACAGGCATTACCAACATCAATACATCTTCGTTATTATCTGCATTAACTGGGAATAAAATACCTGCTCTATTAGGAGTAGACATTTCTAAAGCTACCTCTTCTGTTTCTAAGTTAGCTAACATTTCTACCAAGAACCTTGCATTGAAACCAATCTCTATGTCTTCGCCTTCGTATTGACAACTTAAGCGTTCAAACGCTTCGTTTGCAAAGTCTAAGTCTTCTGCAGAAATTTGCAATTCGGAACCTGTAATTTTTAAACGAACTTGATGCGTTGTTTTATTTGAATAAATAGAAACTCGACGCAAACATGATAAAAATAACGAGCGATCAATGGTTAATTTATTTGGATTATTTACCGGAATTACGGCTTCGTAATCTGGATATTTTTCATCGATTAAACGACAAATTAAATTGATGTTATTGAAAGAGAAAAATGCATTAGTTGCATTATATTCTATATTGACACTTACATCTTCGGTTGGCAATGATGACTTCAATAGATTCAATGCTTTTTTAGGCAGAATAAATGAACTTGTTACATCTGCATGCGCATCTCTTCTTCTATAACGAACCAATTTGTGTGCATCAGTTGCCACAAAAGTGATATTCTCTGAAGACATTTGACAATACACACCAGTCATTGCTGGTCTTAATTCGTCGGTACTTACAGCAAATAATGTTTTGCTAATGGCCTCTGACAATGTTGATGCAGTAATAACCAATGCCGCGGCATTTTCAACTTTAGGAATTTTAGGAAAATCTTCGCCGTTTTCTCCGCTTAGTTTATACTTTCCGTCACCGGCACTCATTTCAATTCCGAAATTTTCGTCGTTGATGCTAAAAATTACGGGTTGATCTGCTAAGGTTTTTAAAGTATCTAAAAGAATTTTAGAAGGAACTGCAATTTTACCATTTTCTTTAGCTTCAACTGCCAAAGTAGTATTCATGGTGGTTTGTAAATCTGTTGCAGAAATGGTCAAGATACCCGAATTAATTTCGAATAAAAAATTTTCTAAAATAGGCAATACGGTATTGCTACTCAATGCTCCGCTAATTGCTTGCAACTGCTTTAACAATGCTGAAGAAGAAACGATAAATTTCATTTGACGCGTTTAATTTTGTACGAAACAAATATAACACATTAATTTAATTTTTTGGGCGAATTTATGGCTCAAAAGCCATATATAGGCTCATAAAGGATTAAATAATAGATTTAAGCTAGAATACTTAGTTTTTAGATTGAATAGGCGGATTTGTAAAATCTTGGTAACGAACAATTAATTTATTGAAAGTTCGGTACTGCCCATTAACTACTAATTGACCATTGATTACAACAAATACCCTATCTTGATCAAACTCTACTTCGGTACCCTTGTTTACAAAAGCCCTTCCATTCCAATACCTCTTAAAAATCTGAATTGATTTTTTGGTTCCTTCTTTATTCACAACAGTAATAGTTGCTAATAAATTCTGAGGCACTAAAACAGAATCGCGCGTGCTTGGTGCCAACTGAATGATGTTTTCGTATTGGATATCCATATAGGAGTCTAAATATCTGCGAAGAAAGTCTGCATTGACATTGCCTTTTACCATATCTCCTTTCCCATTAGCAATGCTCACATAATCTTTGTTGGCTACTTTTAGGACGAAAGATTCGGCTGGGCTTGATGGATACTTTACTTCAATGGCATCGATAAAACTTGGATAATACCTAAATATTTCTCGGTCTCTCCATATTTCGGCATTCGTATTGAAACGAACAGTGAGGTAACCATAGAAGCCTGGAATATGCGTAATTAAAGGCTCGTCGGCATCGGCTAAAATCATGAATGTACCCGTACCATCCATTGTTGGACCGCCCACAAAAAAACTTTTCTGTAAATCATCGTTTTGGTAAACCTGCACTTTTATGGCACCCGTCGATAATTGTTTCATTACATTTTGGCGCATGGGTTTATTGACCGGTGATTTAACTTCGATTCTTTTTAAAGTTTCTAAAAGCACTTGCACAATATCTTTACGCGCCGGAATTGTATCGTTGACAAACCATCCTGACTTTTCTTTTTTCAAAACCAAAATTTTTCCTTGCTTATCGGTAATCACTACACGAGAAATTTGTGCAGTATCTGCAATAGCAAAATCTTTTAATTGCGATGCAATACTTGAGTTATTACCTTTAAATTTAAATAAGTAAACAACCGCAAAGGAAAGCAAAGCAAGTATGACAAGATAGATGACATTTTTTTTCATCGCAAATTTATTAACGAGTATATTTTCTTTTTCTATTATAGAACAACACAATTCCTACCATGATAATTATTAAAATAGGCAATAGAATATTGAAGATTTGCCAATTTAATTTTTGTTTTTTTATCTTTCCTTTATCGAGTGTTCTTAGTTTTACTTCTTTAGTTCTGGCTTCAATAATATTATCATCATCTGCTAAATAATCTATGGCATTTAAAATAAAATTTTTATTTGCAAATGTTTGTTTAGTAAATCGATCATAACCTAATGGGTAAACTGAACTATCTTTTTTAGAGACATAATTTTTAATAATATCACCATCAGAAACAACTATCATTCGGGTAACTTTACTTTGCGTTAAAAATTGAGCTGAATCATTTTGACTCAACAATCTGTTTCTGTAAAGCGAATTAAATTTACCTTCTAATGCAATAGCAGCCATTATGCTAGACTTATTGAATTGAAGTGGATTAGGTTCTATAGACAACATGTTCAACGAAACCCTTACCGGAGCGTTCAATACTTTAGTGTATTTTGAACTTTGCAACAAAGGAGTTTTGGTAACACCTGCCACTTGAATACTATCAATGGTATTAGCAAATTCCGACCTCACCCCATCTAAGTTTTTTACCACTGGATGCAAAGAGTTTGGAATAAAAATGGGATAAAATAACCAAGGCATTAAATCTGATTGCGTTTGTGAACCTACATTTCCGGTAACTACAGGAATCGGTGCGCATTGCACATCTTGAATTAAGTCATTGTTTATTCTTGCACCGTAAGTAAATAACTGATCTTCCAGATTTAAATTAAAAGTGTTGGTCATTAAACTTGCGTCTGGACCTAAACTATCCATATCGGCCATTAAGTTTTCGATCAGCCATAGCACGCGCCCACCTTCCATAATATATTGATCGATATTGAATTTTTCGCCTTCGTTAAAAGCACGCTGTGGCTTAGCTATGATGAGTGTTTTGTAATCCAATAAATCTTTTGGAGCTGTTGCTGGTAAATAAAGAAAATCTACTTGGTAGGATGCGCGCAAAGATTTAATAACATCTGCTGTTTGTAGCGTGTCTAATTCTCCATGCCCGTATACAAAAGCAATTTTAGGTCTTTGTACGCTACTTGCTTTTTTAATGGCACTTACCAATTGAAACTCTAGATTCATTACTGAATTGTTCAGCACTTCATCGGCAGAGCTAGCCACCGTATTACTTTGCAATAATGGAATGGCAATTTCTTTTCCGCGATAAGAAACTATGGCACCTGGCACTACAATTTGCTGTCTAGATCCGTTTTCGTCGCTTACTTGAACATTGATTGGGGTAAGTCCTTTTTTAAGTAATTGCTGTAAAATTTCGTCTCTTACTTTTAAATCTGGATCTGAGGTAGGATTGATAAATTCATACTCCAAATTACCGCCTGCATAGGCTCTTAGGTCGTCTAAGGTTTCTTTGGTGGCATTACGCAATCTTTTAAAGCCAGCTGGAAAATCACCTTCTAAATAGACTTTTACATACACTACATCTTGTAAATTACCCACTAAATTTTTACTCGCATGAGATAAGGTGAATCTTTGCTCTTTGGTAAAATCAACTCGGAAAAATAAAAATCCGGCTATGATATTGATCAAGATAATTCCAGCAAAGAAAATGCCTAATTCAAAAAAAGCCTGGCTTTTTAACGAACGCTTTTTTGTATTTGATTGATTGGCTACCACTTTCTACTTGCTAATTTAGTTTTTGTTCCTAGTATAAATACCACGATAAAACTCATAAAATAAAACACATCTCTTGAATCCAATACACCCCTACTAATCGATAAATAATGGCTGCTAATGCCTAATTTTGCTACAAAATCGTCTACCCTGCCAAATAAATCTAATTGACTAAAAGATTCAAATCCTGAATAAGCAATAAAACAAAGAAATACGGCTATGATAAATGCAACAATTTGATTATCGCTCATTGCAGAACAAAATAAACCAATGGCCACAAAACAAGCGCCCAAAAATAACAAACCAATATAAGAACCAATTGCTGCGCCAGTATCTATATTTCCTTTAACACTTCCAAGTTGATAAATAGAAAAATAATAGATAAGCGTGGGTAATATGGCAAAAAATACAAGCACTAAACCGGCAAAATATTTTCCTAAAATAATTTGAGTATCTGTTAGCGGTCTAGTGGTTAATAACTCTATGGTACCTGTTTTATTTTCTTCAGAAAACGATCGCATAGTAATGGCTGGAATTAAAAACATAAATACCCAAGGTGCAATATTAAATAAACTATCAAGGGTCGAAAACCCATAGTTTAATACACTTGTATCGGGGAACACCCAAACAAATAAGCCAATAACTATCAAAAATATCACAATTGCGATATAGGCAATTAAAGAACTCAAGAAGGCTGCAATCTCTTTTTTAAATATCGTATACATCTTATGCTAGCTTTAATTTGCGGTCAATTTTCGGAAAATATCTTCCAACTTTTCTTCCTCTTTTTGAATACTCAATAACACTAAATTATTTTTTACTGCAAAGTCGAAAATATTTTTTCGCACATCTACTAAAGTATTGGTTTGTAATACCCAAGATTTATCTGCTAAAGCTTGCGCAACAATTACGCCCTCGATTTTTAATAGGTCTTGTTTTTGTATCACTTGATCAAATTCTACTATGTAAGTTACTTGTTGTAAAACTGCAGCTTGCAGGTTTTTTGTTTCATCATTGGCTACAATTAATCCTTTATTAATAATAACCACTTGATCACACACGGCTTCTACTTCTTGCATAATATGGGTAGAAAGTATCACCGTTTTTTCTTTGCCTAATTGTTTAATCAGTTTTCTAATTTCGACTAATTGATTTGGATCTAAACCGGTTGTAGGTTCATCTAAAATTAACACCTTTGGATCGTGCAACATAGCCTGCGCAAGGCCTACCCGCTGACGATATCCTTTTGATAATTGCGAAATTTTCTTGAATTGCTCTCTTTCTAATCCTGTTTGCTGAATCATTTCTTTGATGCGCATGGCTGAATTTTCGAGATGTTGAAGCCCAGCAATAAATGAAAGAAATTCTTTCACATACATGTCGAGGTATAATGGATTATTTTCTGGTAAATATCCTAAACACTTACGCACATCCATGGAATGCGTGTTGATATCAAAGCCACAAACAGTTGCTGTTCCATCACTTGGCGGAATAAATCCCGTGATCATTTTCATGGTGGTTGATTTTCCAGCGCCATTGGGGCCCAAGAATCCAACAATTTTACCTGGCTCCGCAGTAAACGATATATGATTTACCGCTATTTGCGTACCATATACTTTTGTTAATTGATTTACGATTACCGACACAACTATTTATTTTAAATTTCGAAACAAAGCCATTTTAGTGGAAAGCGAATTTACTAAGTAATGGCCAATATGCAAGATTATCTAAAAAAAATGATTTTTTAGCAAAATAGGGTATTAAAGCCCTTTATTCCTTTCAAAATTCGCGCATTCCCTTATCTTTGCAACATGAGTATGATGAAAGAAGATTTATTTAAAAATGTAACCTCACACGCTAAGGAATACGGCTTCGTATTTCCTTCGAGCGAAATATATGATGGCTTAAGCGCCGTTTACGATTACGGACAATTAGGGGTAGAATTAAAAAACAACATTAAAACCTATTGGTGGAAATCGATGGTTCAAATGCACGAGAATATTGTAGGCCTTGATGCGGCTATTTTTATGCATCCAAAAACATGGAAAGCATCGGGGCATGTTGACGGATTTAACGATCCAATGATTGACAATAAAGATTCTAATAAAAGATACCGCGCCGACAATTTAATTGAAGATAAAATTACGGCATACGAAAACGAAGGCGATACCACTAAGGCAACTGCCTTGCAAAACGCAATGGATACGGCACTTGCAGCCGATGATTTAGTTACACTTCGACAATTAATTATTGACCATCAAATTAAATGCCCTATTTCAGGCACCGTCAATTGGACCGATGTAAGGCAATTCAATTTAATGTTTAGTACGCAATTTGGTTCGATTGCAGAAGATGCAGATGCTGTTTATTTAAGACCAGAAACCGCACAAGGTATTTTTGTCAATTTTTTAAATGTGCAAAAAACGGGTAGAATGAAAATTCCATTTGGTATTGCACAAATTGGCAAAGCCTTTAGAAACGAAGTAATTGCTAGACAGTTTATTATGCGCATGCGCGAATTTGAACAAATGGAAATGCAATTTTTTGTAAGACCTGGTACCGAAATGCAATGGTATGCCTACTGGAAAGAAGCACGACTAAAATGGCATTTGGCTTTAGGCACTTCCAACTTAAAATATCGTTACCATGATCATGCAAAACTTGCCCATTATGCAAATGCTGCGGTCGATATCGAATTCGAATTTCCATTTGGATTTAAAGAAGTAGAAGGAATTCATTCTAGAACAGACTTCGATTTAAAACAACACCAAGAACATTCTAAAAAGAA
>CAIMAP010000083.1 GCA_903838995.1 uncultured bacterium
CGAATCCGCAAGCTTCGCAGTCGTCACATTCAAGCTCTTAATTTTAGAAGTAATAATAGCAGAGTCTAAAACTTTAATGGTAGTCACCGCATTATCCGCAAGCTTCCCAGTCGTTACATTTAGGTTTTTAATTTTAGCAGCAGTAACAGCCGAATCCGCAAGCTTCGCAGTCGTCACATTCAAGCTCTTAATTTTAGAAGTAATAATAGCAGAGTCTAAAACTTTAATGGTAGTCACCGCATTATCTGCAAGCTTCCCAGTCGTAATATTTAAGTTTTGAATTTTAGCAGTTGTAACAGACGAATCCGCAAGCTTCGCAGTCGTAACATTTAAGTTTCTGATTTTAGAAGTGATAATAGCCGAATCTAAAACTTTAGTCGTAGTCACATTCGCATCTAAAATCTTAGCCGTAGTCACCGCATTATCTGCAAGTTTCCCTGTGGTTACATTTAGGTTTCGAAGCTTAATGGTGGTTACGCTCGAATCGGCTAAACTTTCGGTCGTTACATTTTTAGGATAAATTTTAATAGTAGTTACTGAAGAGTCGGCAAGTTTATTGGTTGTAATTTTTTTATCGCCAATGATCGGTAATAGGGCAGTACCAGTTAAATCTCCATTTAACCTTATTAAACCTTTAACTGTAGCCGTTGCATCTGGTGTAGCTCTTTTAATTGCATCGTTTACAAATATGGTATTTGCAATTTGATCAGTATTAGTTCCAACCCTAGCTGTTGGTGCCTCTGGCGTACCTATAAAAATAGGATCTTCTAAATTTGCTTTTGAATTTAACGCGGATTGAACTTTTTTCGAAATGGGTTTGTCTATATCTTTTGTATTATCCACATTTCCTAAACCTAAGTTCACCCTTGCTAAAGTTGGGGTTTTAGCGCCGGTTCCACCATTGACAACTGCTACTAAACCATTAACTGTATAGGCATTTTGAGCGTAAAGCGAATAGGGGACACTTAGTAATTCACTGATTCCATTAATTGTATAATTTGTTCCTCCAGTTGGATCGATTTCGGTTTTTAAATAGAAAGGGCCATTGATCCAATTGATACTTGAAAAAGAAAGTCCGAGTGGCTTGCTACCTATTTCTATGCTGATTACACCACTGGCGTTGGTAACAGGGGTTTGTCTTTCTACATAAACAGCCGTACCTAAAACGCTACCTTGTATTACTGAAACCCTTAAACCAATAGTTTGATTAACTATTAAAGCGTTACTGCTATTCCTAACAACTGCTTGATAGCTTATTTTTTGAGGTACTTGTGCTATTGTATCCCCAAAAATAAATAAAAAGAAAAATAACGTGAGTAGTTTTCTCATTGATTAATTTTTGACAATTTTATAAGTGACCACCTCTTTATTAAAATGTTTTACTTTTAATAAATAACTTGCTAAAATATATTGGCTGAAATCAATTTTTGTTTCTTTGTTGTTTATACTATTTTGTTCGATTGATTTACCATTGATATCAATAATTTCGTATGTCATCTGACTGAATTTATCGTTGTCAATTTTTAACACCACAAAATCCGAAGTAGGGTTGGGGTAAACCGAACAATTTAAGGAGATCTGAAAACTTGGATCAATATGCTTTTCTATAATTATTTCAAATGGTTGTTGTATGCCTTGTAACACATTACCATTTTTCCCAACCATATCAGAAAAGACCATTTGTCCTACAGAATAATAGCCAGAGCCACCTGTTCCGATTACGGAGCCGCCCGATACAGGTACCGTTTCTTGTGCTAACAAATTAAATTGTTGAAACAAGAAGGAAATAAAAATCAATAAGATAGTTTTTCTACTCATTTGTAAATCCAATAGGGGTTGTAAATTTAATAATTTATTAGCAATATCATTGTAAATCAAGTATTAAGTTTAGAATATATTTGATTTTTTTGAGCAAAAAAAAGGCTCTTAGTTAACTAAGAGCCTTTTATAATATTTGAAACAATTAAGCTTCTGCAACAACCGCCTCGAAAGGAATAATTGATACATAAGACTTATTGTCTTTTTTCTTTCTAAATTCAACAGTTCCATCTACTAAAGCGAATAAAGTATGGTCTTTACCAATACCTACATTCTTAGCTGGATGATGTTTTGTACCTCTTTGACGAACAATGATGTTACCAGCAATTGCTGATTGACCACCATAAATCTTGATACCTAATCTTTTACTATGGGATTCGCGACCGTTTTTCGAACTTCCGGCCCCTTTTTTATGTGCCATTTCTTATATTTCTTTAATGGTTTCTACCTTTTTTAACTAAGCTACAATATTTGAAATTTGGATTTTCGTAAAGTACTGACGATGTCCGTTCTTTTTCTTGTATCCTTTTCTACGTTTTTTCTTAAAAACGATAACTTTGTCACCTTTTAAATGAGACAGGATTGTAGCAGTAACTTTAGATCCAGCAACCATAGGAGCACCTACTGTTACTTTTCCTTCATTATCAACTAATAAAACCTTGTCAAATTCAATACTAGCGCCCTCATCTCCTTGTAGTCTGTGTACAAAGATTTGCTGGTCTTTTGCAACTTTAAATTGTTGCCCGGCTATATCTACTATTGCGTACATGTTGGGTTTATTTTGTTTTTAAATATTTAATGAACCGCAAAAGTAAGCAAATTGCATTCATTTCCAAATTTTGTATTAAAAATTATTCAGGTTTTAGTTCGTTTTCCCATTTACTGACCACTACGGTCGCAATAGAATTGCCAATTACGTTGGTGGCAGATCTTCCCATATCAAGAATTGGGTCTATTCCCATTAAAAGCAATAAACCTGCTTCTGGTATATGAAACATCGATAAAGTGCCAGCAATAACCACTAAAGAAGCTCTTGGAACACCTGCAATTCCTTTACTGGTAAGCATTAATACCAATAACATAGAAATTTGCTCTTGTATACTTAAATTGATGCCATAAGATTGCGCAATAAATAAGGAAGCAAAGGTCATATACATCATAGAACCATCTAAATTAAAGGAATAGCCTAAGGGTAATACAAAACTTACAATTTTATTGCCACAACCAAATTTTTCTAATTGTTGAATGGTTTTAGGTAGGGCAGCCTCGCTGCTAGAGGTAGTATATGCAATTAAAACAGGGTCTAAAATATGTTTTAATAAAGAAAATAC
>CAIMAP010000084.1 GCA_903838995.1 uncultured bacterium
CACCACCTAAGTCGATGAACACACCGAATGCAGTAATGTTTTTAACAGTTCCTTCTAATACTTGACCTTTTTCTAATTTAGAAATGATATCAAATTTTTGACTTTCTAAATCGTCTTCGATTAATACTTTATGTGAAACAACTACGTTACGGAATTCTTGGTTGATTTTAACCACTTTGAATTCCATTGTTTTTCCTACATAAATATCGTAGTCACGAATTGGCTTGATGTCAATTTGTGAACCAGGTAAAAATGCTTCTACACCATCGATGTCTACAATTAAACCACCTTTTGTTCTGCTCTTCACAAAACCATTGATGATTGCGTCTTTCTCTAATGCAGTATTGATATTATCCCATGATCTTTGTGTTTTAGCTCTTTTACGAGATAAAATTAATTGACCATTTTTGTCTTCTTGATCTTCAACGAAAACTTCTACTACATCACCTAGTTTTAAACCTGGTGTGTCGCGAAATTCAGAAAGTGGTACCATACCATCAGATTTAAATCCAATGTTTAATACAACATCTTTTGTGTTCATTGATACAACAGTTCCAGAGATGATTTCTCCTTTGTTGATTGAACTAAGTGTAGTGGTGTAAAGAACTTCTAATTTAGCTCTTTCCGCATCTGAGTAACCACCTAGTTTTTTGTTGTCCATATCCCAATCGAAATCATTGCTGTTGTGGATGATGGCTTTTGATTTAATTTCATCAAGCGATAGAGAATCAGCTTCTGATTCAATCACTGTTTCTTCAGTGTTTCTGTTAACGAATTCAGCATTCGCTTGAGATGCTAGTAATTCTTGGTCTGTGATTTGTTTTTTTGCCATTAAGTTTTTTTCTCCTTTTTCCTGTGATTTGCAGGAGGCCAAAGATAGAAATTAATATCTGAATAACAAATAAGCCCAATAGGGCATTTTTTGATTAAAAAAGGGTTTTAAGAAGCATTCAAGCAGGTTTTTAAAGAAAACTGCCTTTAAGAGCTTTATAAGGCGATTAATTGACGGCTACTGAGTAAATCTTTGACAAAATTTAATTGTTCAATTGGGTTTAAAAAGGTGTTATCTAAGACAATTGCGTCTTCGGCCTGCCTTAATGGACTTTCACTGCGGTGGGTGTCTTCGTAATCACGCATGTTCAGGTTTTCGGAAATTTCGGATAAACTTACTTCTTCGGCTTTTTGTTTTAATTCATCGAAACGTCTTTTTGCACGAACTGCAGGATCGGCCGTCATGAATATTTTTAGTTGTGCGGCTGGAAATACCGTTGTGCCAATATCTCGTCCATCCATCACCACATTTTTACTATTGCCAATAGCTTGTTGAATAGCAACCATTTTAATTCTGACCGCTTTGATGGCAGAAACCTTACTAACCAGTTGCGAAATTTGCATACTGCGAATGGCATCAGAAACATCTTTACCATTTAATAGAAATTGATTTTCATGCACATCCAATTCAATTTCATTTAATGCTTTATTAACAGCATCAAGGTTATCGAGGTCAACATTTTGAGTGATAAAATATAATGTAACGCAACGATACATTGCACCAGAGTCGATATAAGTAAAGCCAATATCCTTTGCCAAAGCTTTAGCCATGGTGCTTTTGCCGCAAGAGGAATAGCCATCAATGGCAATGTTTATAAATGAATTTGGATACATGGTGCCACAAATTTAATTAAATTAATGAGGGCAAGCTTATTTTTTCGTAAAGAAATCGTTTGGATTCACAATCAAGCTCACCATATTGGTATAGCCCGCCAAATGGTTATTCGCACTACCATAATTGAATCTTATTTTGCTAATTTTTAGCCCAAATCCCCAAGAAAATCCAACGGTCGAAAGTCGAGTATCTAAGCCAAGTTCTTTTCTTTTCTGATGATTATAACCCACCCTAAATTGCATATTTTCCGAAAAAATAATTTCGGTACCAATGGCCACATGTCTTAACAATTTATCGGTAAAACTAAATTGTTGTAAAATGGGCAAGCCGGTTGCTAAATCAATCTGGGTAGTTCTTTGATTCGGATCTAAATAGGTCAAATCAAATCTTTGTAAATCATGAAGCGTTAAAGAGAAACGAAATGGGGCATGTGCTAATTTTTTAGAAACACCGAATTGTGCTTCAAATGGCATAATTTCTTTTTCGTTGCTAAAGGAATTGGTTTGCGCACCTATATTTTTAAGTACAAAAGATGCTGTAAAACCATTGACGGTGTCGGCGTAGGTGCCTCCAAGGTCTAGCAATACGGCGCGTGCATCGTATTCGGCTAATTGGCTAAAAACGGTTTTAACACTTGCACCATAACTAAAAAGTTGACGAGTATAGGCATAACTAAAATTGAGCGAATTTTCTTTTGCATTAAAATTGCCAAGGATATCGCCATATTCGTTGGTTAATTCAAAATTGCCATAGTCAATGTACTGAATGCCTATGCCAAAAGTACCAAACCTATTCATAGAGAATGCCGTGCCTAAATAACCATAACTAATATCGCCAAAATAATTGCAGGTATTAAATGCATACCGGTTATCCATTTTAGCATTAAGTAGGGCAGGATTTTGCGCCACATTGTTTAGATCGGCATCTACACTTGCAATGCAATAGCCACCTAAAGCAGTAATTCTAGCAGAGTTGGGTAGGGTTAAAAACTTATGCGTTCCATAACCACCAGTTTGCGCGTAAAGCGGAAATGCAGTGCTCATGGCTAATCCAATGAAGAGGAATTTTAAGTTGCGCATAAATTCAAAATGTACTAACGACAAACGAAGTTAATTATTTTTTCCTTGTCAAAAATTATCTTTTGGCAGGTCTACAATAAAATCTTTATTAAAATTAACTAAAAACAATTGTTCAGATGCTCTGGTAATAGCAGTATACAGCCAACGAATAAACTCTTTGTTTACTAACTCATCGGTTAAATAGCCTTGGTCCACAAAAACTGCTTTCCATTGTCCGCCTTGAGATTTATGACAAGTAACGGCATAAGAAAATTTAACTTGCAAGGCATTATAATAGGGATCCGTTTTAATTTTGGCTAATCTTTCCGATTTATTTTTAATGTCTGCATAGTCTAAGGCTACTTGTTCATATAAATGTTTTTGCTGTGCATTGCTCAACGCCGGACTATCCGAATCTAAGGTGTCTAAAATAATTTTTGCAGTAATGATTGGTTGCGTTGGAAAATCTACTAATTGCAAACTGGCATCGGCAAATTTCAAGCCATACATTTCTTGTTCGTTTCGAATGCGGATTACTTTTACAATTTCTCCGTTGGCGATAAACTCGCCATCTGTTGATTCTGGAAGCCAGTGATAATTATTTTTTACTACCATTAAAAAATCACCGCTTGAAATAAATTCTTCTCGAAATAAAATTCGGGCCCTAATTTGTTGATTGTATAAATTAGCATTCTTGTTAGACCTACAAATTATAAGGGTTTCATCCATTCCAAAATGATCGTAAGCATAATTAATACCATCAACTAATTTCTCGCCAGTGATGTAAAAAAAGTCTTTGAAATTTTTTACCTGCATGCTTGGCTTGCTGATATTTTCGGCTAATAGCTGTTCTCTTAATGCAGTTGCGTTTTCTAAAATACCCGATTTTTTTTCTTGCCTTAACACTTCTTTTAGTTCTGCACTAAAAACTTTTAAACCAAAATGATCTTGTAAATAACTTGGATTAAGTGCTGGGCTTTCGCTTGCGCCAACTGGAGGTAGCTGGGCAGTATCTCCTAAAAATAATATTTTGCAATTGCTATCGGATTCGTATACATAAGTGATTAAATCGGAGAGTAAACTGTTGCCTCCAAAGTATTGTCCTTCTTGCACATCGCCAGGTATCATCGATGATTCATCAACAATAAATAAAGTATCGGTATGGGTATTTTTAGCAAGACTAAAGCCACTACCAAATTCCACTGCACTTTTTTTTCGATATATCTTTTTGTGAATCGTAAACGCCGGTTTTTGCGAATAATTTCCTAAAACTTTTGCAGCCCTACCCGTTGGGGCAAGTAAAATGGCTTTCATTTGGTATTTCGGTAATAACTTAACCAAAACACTCATTGAAGTGGTTTTACCAGTACCAGCATAACCTTTTAATACAAATAGGGAGTTTGGCGCTTCAGATTTCAGAAAGCGATCTATTTGTCCAAACAAATTGACCTGATCGGCGGTTGGTTGGTGTTTAAAAAGCTGTTCAAATAACTGGTTCACGGCATAAACTTAGGCAGAAATTAGCAAAATCATTTTAATTTTCTACAAATCTTTATAAAATAATACATTTGTGACAATGAATGGATTATTACATAAGGTAGATAAAGCAGAGCGAGTAGATGAGAGTTTTTATTTCGATACAAAAACACCTTATCATTTATTCTTGCAATTAGATGGCAGTTACTTTAGAGCTGTTGCCTATAGTAATACGCGCGAAAAGTATGTAATGCAAGCCGAATTTAGTTACGATCATACCAATGATACTTTAAAAGAAATTTTTGAAAAAACAGACTTTTTAAAGAGGGCATATACCAAAGTTCGTTGTGTGGTAACAACGCCATCGCAAACTTTAATTCCGGTAGTGGAAGGTTTAAGTATAGATCCAGATACAGCACTTGGTTTCAATGTTAATTTATCTTTTGATCAACAAATATTTACCAATGCATTAGCTAGTATTGATGCGGTGATGGCATTTGCGGTGAATAATGAATTAGTTTCAATAGTAAAAAATCGATTTCCTCAAGTTGAATTTGTTCATGCAGCAGCCAGCACTATTTCTTACGGAATCGAATTAGCCGCAAATCATTCAGAGGCATCAATGTACATTGTTTTGCATGAAGGCTTATTAGAAATTTGTTTGATTGAAAATAATAAACTAAAACTCTACAATACTTTTGCTTTTCAAACACCCGAAGACTTGGTGTATTATCCGTTATTTATAGCGGAGCAGTTTAAACTTAGTACGGAATCTTTGCAATTATATTTAGCAGGAAACATTGCTCGCGCAACCCCTGCATTCGATATCATGCAAAAATATTTTGCCAATGTTCAAATGGCACCACTCGATAAGCGTTCTAAATATGCCGTTAGAATGGAAGAAGAACAGGTTTATCCTCCTTTTTTAACTTTATTTACCACTCGTTTATGCGAATAATTAGTGGAAAATGGAGAGGCATTCGTTTGCAAGCGCCTACCAATTTGCCAGTAAGACCCACTACCGATCAAGCAAAAGAAGCTTTGTTTAATATCCTAATCAATAGTTTTGATTTTGATGGATTGAAAATATTAGATTTGTTTTCGGGAACGGGTAATATGAGTTATGAATTTGTTTCTCGGGGTTGTACCGATATTACATGCGTAGATAAACATCTTAACTGTGTAAGATATATCAAAGAAACTTTTCAGAAATTAAAATTCGAAAATGCCAATTTGATAGTAGACGATGTGTTTAAGTTTTTAAAATTGGAGCAAACAAAATATGATATTATTTTTGCAGACCCGCCCTACGATATGCCCAGAATAGCAGAGATAGCAGATTTTGTGATGGAAAAAGAATTATTAAATACGGCAGGTGTTTTAATTATTGAACATGCCAGTTTGCAAAATATCAGTAATGGTAAAGGTTATCAAGAAACCAGAACTTATGGTTCTAGTAGTTTCTCTTTTTTTAAATTATTAGCGTAAAAGCAGATGAAAAAAATAGCATTATTTCCAGGATCTTTTGATCCTATAACAGTGGCTCATATTGATATTTTAAAAAGAGCATTGCCTTTATTTGATGAAGTGGTGGTGGGCATTGGTTTAAATAATACCAAGCAAGGTTTTATTTCAACTGCCAAAAAAGAAGAAATGTTGCAATTGGTTTTTCAACAAGAACCCAAAATTAAAGTAGCCACTTACGAAGGTTTAACCGTCGAATATTGTAAGCAAATAGGCGCGCAGTATATGATTCGTGGCATTCGTTCTGCTTCAGATTTCGAATATGAAAAAGCCATTTCACAAATGAATCAGTCGATGCATCCAGATATTGAAAGTGTATTTATTATCAGCAGACCAGGCTATTCTGCCATCAGTTCTACTATTGTTCGAGATATTTTAAGAAATGGCGGTGATATTAGCCAGTTTGTGCCTAAAGAAATTGCTGGCATGTTATTAGACTTAAAGTAATTTAGAAATAATTTCATCGATAGAAGCATAGGTATTTTCGCGTACTTTTTCGAATTGATTTGTCGAAAGCCAGGCGGTTTGTGTAATGCCCTCTGCCAATTGAGGAATTAAATTTTTATCATCACTTTTCATCAAATACCAATTGGTTTGCTTTAAAACCCAATCACTATTTTCTTCATAAATATGATAGCTCATATGGTATAAATCGCCAAGTTCAATATGGGAGATACCACATTCTTCTTGAACCTCTCTGATAGCTGCTGTTTCAAAATCTTCCCCTTCATCTAATTTCCCTTTTGGTAAATCCCATTTTCCACGTCTAAAAATAAAAAGGTATTCTGATTGACTATTTTTAACAAGCCCTCCGGCTGCATTTATCAGCGAAAATTGTTCTTTTATTTGATTAAAAACAGAAGTGGGGTTTGCACAAATGATGTTTTTTTGTCCAATGATGTTTAATATTTCGTTTTTAGAAATTGGCAAAACAGCTGATTCAGAATTGTTTGTAGCATTGTGTAAAACTTCTTGACTAAAATTGTCTAATTGTGAAATAACTAAGACGTTTTGATTTATATAAATTTTATACATTTGTGCTATGTTTAATACCAGAGAAACTTCTTTAAAAGTAGCAGAATTTTTGTTACAAATCAAAGCAATCAAATTGCAACCGCAAAAACCATTCACTTGGGCTTCGGGTTGGAATTCACCAATTTATTGTGATAACAGAATTACTTTGTCGTATCCACCCGTTAGAACATACATTCGTCAAAGGTTAGCAGAAGTAATCCACGAAGAATTTGCATCTGCAAATTTAATTGCAGGTGTTGCCACTGCAGGAATTCCTCAAGGAGTTTTAGTAGCGCAAGAATTAGGCTTACCATTTGCATATGTTCGTTCGGCTCCTAAAGATCATGGCATGAACAACATGATAGAAGGGGAAGTAAAAGAAGGGCAAAAAGTAGTAGTGGTAGAAGATTTAATTTCGACTGGCAATAGTAGTTTAAAAGCGGTAGAAGCTTTAAGAGCAGCAGGCTGTGAAGTAATAGGCATGGTATCTATATTCACTTACGGATTCGATGTAGCCAATCAAAATTTCAAAAACGCAAATTGCAAACTCATATCCTTGAGTAATTACGACGACTTAATCGATCAAGCATTGGAGTCTAGTTTTATTAATGCAAATGATGTTGAATTGTTGAAGTCTTGGAGAGCAGATCCAGCCAAATGGAATAAATAATCAGCGACAAAATTTCCTTTATTTTTTCTAGAATCAGTAATTAAGGCAGTTAATTACAATTACAACAGACAGAATTTCAGTTCTTTGCTTTCTTTGGCCTTTGGCTTGCCATTTGAGCATTGATTAGTACGCTATATTAACAGCGTTGAAAATGAACTTTAATCAGTACACCATTAAATCTCAAGAGGCGATTAACAAAGCAGTGGAAATTGCCCAAGCTAATCAACATCAATCCATCGAACCCGCACATATTTTAAAAGGGATGTTTTCGGTAGATGAAAATGTAATTCAATTTTTGTTTAAAAAACTCAACATTGCACCGCAGCGAATTCAAGAGGTAAACGATGCCCTGGTTTTGGCCTATCCAAAAGTACAGGGTGGTGATCCATTTTTTTCAAGAGATAGTAATCAAGTTTTCCAAAAGGCGAGTGCATTATTGGCAACTTTCAAAGATGAATTTATAACGGTAGATCATTTACTTTTAGCCATTTTAGCTGGAAGTGATAAAACGGCTACGATGTTAAAAGATGCTGGTTTACAAGAAAAAGAATTGAAGGCCGCTATTTTTGCCTTAAGAGGCGATCATAAAATAACGGATCAAAATGCAGAAGCCACCTATCAATCCTTGGCAAAATTTGCTAGAAATTTAAATGATGCGGCCTCTTCAGGAAAGCTAGATCCAGTAATAGGAAGAGACGAAGAAATCAGAAGAGTAATCCAGATTTTATCTCGCCGTACCAAAAATAATCCAATCTTAATTGGCGAACCGGGTGTTGGTAAAACCGCCATAGCAGAAGGAATTGCATTTAGAATAGTGAATGGTGATGTTCCCGAAAATTTAAAATCGAAATTAGTTTTTTCTTTAGATATGGGGGCCTTAATTGCTGGAGCAAAATATAAAGGAGAGTTCGAAGAAAGATTAAAAGCAGTAATTTCCGAAGTCATCAAAAGTGATGGACAAATTATTTTATTTATAGATGAGATTCATACGCTTGTTGGTGCCGGCGCTTCTGAAGGGGCAATGGATGCCGCAAATATTTTAAAACCTGCATTGGCTCGTGGCGAATTGCGTGCCATTGGCGCCACTACGCTAAACGAATATCAAAAATATTTTGAAAAAGATAAAGCGCTAGAACGCAGATTTCAAAAGGTGTTGGTAGCCGAGCCAGATATCGAAGATGCCATTAGTATTTTGCGCGGCTTGAAAGATAAATATGAAATACATCATAAAGTAAGAATTAAAGATGAAGCAATTATTGCAGCAGTAGAATTGTCTCAGCGTTATATTGCAGATCGTTTTTTGCCAGACAAAGCCATCGACTTAATGGACGAAGCGGCAGCAAAACTGCGACTAGAAATGGACTCGGTGCCAGAGGCATTAGATGAAATTGAACGCAGAATTATGCAATTAGAAATTGAAAGAGCAGCCATAAAACGCGAAGGAGAGACCAAAAGATTAGCAGAGTTATCGGAAGAGATTGCCAATTTATCGGAGCAGCGTAATAGTTTTCGTGCTAAGTGGAACGCAGAAAAGCAAATAGTCAATAATATTCAAGGGCAACTAGATTTATTAGAAAGATACAAGCTAGAAGCCGAGCAAGCAGAGCGTTCGGGTGATTACGGTAAAGTAGCAGAATTAAGATATGGAAAAATAAAAGATGCTGAAAATACCGTTGAGCAATTGAAAATTGAACTCGAAAAAAATACTGCTAGAATCATGAAAGAAGAAGTGACAGCAGAAGATATTGCAGGTGTAGTTTCGCGTTGGACCGGCATTCCACTAAATAAAATGATTGCATCGGAGCGCGATAAATTATTGAATTTAGAAAAAGAATTACATCAACGCGTTGTTGGGCAATCGGAAGCCATAGAAGCCATTGCAGATGCTGTTAGACGCAGCAGGGCAGGCTTGCAAGACAAGAAGAAACCAATAGGTTCTTTTATCTTTTTAGGAACAACCGGCGTTGGTAAAACAGAACTAGCAAAAGCCTTAGCCGATTTCTTATTCAACGATGAAAATTCGATGACTAGAATAGATATGTCTGAATACCAAGAGCGACATGCTGTTTCTAGATTAATTGGTGCGCCTCCAGGATATGTTGGTTATGATGAAGGCGGACAGTTAACAGAAGCTGTAAGAAGAAAACCATTTTCGGTTATTTTATTAGATGAAATAGAAAAAGCGCATCCAGATGTATTTAATATTTTGTTACAAGTATTAGATGATGGAAGGCTGACCGATAATAAAGGTAGGGTAGTTAATTTTAAAAATACCATTATCATCATGACCTCTAACATTGGAGCCAATGTAATTCAAGATAATTTTGCAGAAATGACAGATGTAAATCGAGAGGAGATTATTGCCAAAACTAAAAATGCGGTATTCGAAGTATTGAAAAAAACGATTCGTCCAGAGTTCCTCAACAGAATTGATGAGTTAATTATGTTTACGCCATTAAGTAGAGAAGAAGTGCGCGAAATAGTTGAATTGCAATTTAAAGGCATTCAAAAAGTTTTACAAGAAATGGGTATTACCTTAAATGCTACAGACGAGGCCTTAGATTGGTTGGGAGAATTAGGCTATGACCCACAATTTGGTGCGCGTCCATTAAAAAGGGTGATGCAAAAGCGAATATTAAATGATTTATCGAAGCAAATATTAGCAGATAAAGTATTAAAAGATGCCGAAATCATGCTTAAATTAAGTGCTAAAAAGGAATTTATTTTTGAAAACATAGCCGTATAATCACACATATTTGTTTTTTTTAAAAGGAGGTTTATACTATATA
>CAIMAP010000085.1 GCA_903838995.1 uncultured bacterium
CTTTATACTCGATAAAAAAAGTATAATTGTTATCATAACCCTTTAAATAAGATGTTTAAATCGAGCAAACAACGAATTTTAATTTTAGCACCACATACCGACGATGGCGAATTAGGTTGCGGAGGTGCTATTAACAAATTCATCGAAGAAGGTCACGAAGTTTATTATGCCGCATTTTCGGCTTGCGAAATTTCGGTACCCAAACATTTACCTTCAAACATTTTAATTGAAGAGGTAAAAAAAGCAACGCATGTTTTAGGAATACAGCCCGAAAACTTATTGCTATATAATTACGAAGTGCGCACTTTTAGTTATAACCGCCAAGCTATTTTACAAGATTTAATTGATTTGAAAAATAAAATCAATCCTCATTTAGTTTTTATGCCAAGTTTAACCGATTTGCATCAAGACCACGGAACCATTGCACAAGAGGCTTTACGCGCATTTAAAACCACCTCTATTTTATCTTACGAATTGCCTTGGAATAATTTAAGTTTTAATACCACTTGTTTTATTTCTTTATCCGAAAAAAATATCAGCAGTAAAGTAGCTGCCTTGGCACAATACGAAAGTCAACAACACCGACCCTATGCAAACGACGAATTTATTCGTGGGCTTGCTAGAACAAGAGGCGTGCAAATTTCTGATCGTTATGCCGAAGTTTTTGAAGTAGTTCGATGGATCATAGCCTAACAAATACCATTAATGTGCTCATGACTGGTGCCGGTGCGCCAGGTGCAGCAGGCATTATAGCCTGTTTGAAAGCCGATCCCATTATTTCATTAACCGTTGCCGATGCCAACGAACATGCTGTTGGTCGCTATTTAAATAATCGTTTCTATCAAATTCCTACTGCTGCTGATGCCGATTTCATTGAAAAAATTTTAGCGCTTTGTACTAAGGAAAATATTCAAGTAATTATGCCTTTAGTTACGCGCGAATTATTTGTTTTTGCATCCAACATTGAACAATTTAATCGCCTTGGAATTCGTGTTTTATTATCCGAAAGCGAGGCCTTACACATTGCCAATAATAAAAGCACTTTGTTGCAATTCTTGCAAGCTAAATCAATTGCAACACCTGCATTTAGGGTAGTAAATTCTTTACAAGATTTTAAAAATGCCATAGCCGATTTAGGTTATCCTGCTAAAACAGTATGTTTCAAACCATCTGTGGCTAATGGTTCTAGGGGTTTTAGAATAGTATCATCGCAACAAAACGATTTTGATTTATTGTTTAATCAAAAACCTAATAGTACCTATATTTCTTTCGAAAAAATAATTGAAATATATACGCAATACCAAAATGATTTTCCCGAATTATTGGTTTCGGAATATTTACCAGGCGAAGAATATTCTATAGATTGCCTAGCGAATCAGGGTGAGTGTATTATTGCACTGCCTCGTTTGCGTAGCATGATGAGAGAAGGTATTAGCATTGCGGGAGTTTTCGAACAACAAAAAGAAATCATTACCTATTGTCAGCAAATTATTTCGGCTATCAAATTACATGGTAATATTGGTATTCAAGTAAAAAGAGCCGAAGACGGTAGTTTTAAAATATTAGAAATTAATCCTAGGGTACAAGGCACCATTGTGGCTGCCATGGGCGCAGGCGTTAATTTGCCACTCTTAGCGGTAAAGCAAGCTATGCAAATGCCCATTGATCCAGCGACTATTCCAATTAAATGGGGTACACGATTTATACGGTATTACCAAGAAGTATATTATTAAGATGACTGATAAAAGTTATAAGGCCTTAGTACTCGATTTAGATAATACCATTTATCCAGAAAAAGATTATTTATTTCAGGTTTATTTTTTAATTGGACAGTTTGTTGAATACCAAGATGGAATTGCGCATGATCAAGTAACTCAATTTTTAATAGATGAATTTATGGCCAATGGTCGCGACCACATTTTTGA
>CAIMAP010000086.1 GCA_903838995.1 uncultured bacterium
TATGCATGTTTAATTTGGTCGGGTGGGGTGTATTGTAATCAAGTGCCAGACATTATTATCAATCCAAGTTTTACCTATACCGATAATATTAATTATACCAGTTATCAAACGGCAAGTAGTTTAACATCTGCCAATACCATTAATGCTGCCGAATTTATTATTCAAGATGGTGCGGGTACAAACGATGCCGATGCATTGGCTACAACCCTTACTAATATCAGCTTTTCGACCGGTGGCTCAACAGCCATTAGAACAGCTGCGCTATTTGATGGTGCAACTAAAATAGCAGAAACTGCAGTGAATGGTGCAACGAGTATCAGTTTTTCGGGCTTAACAATTGTTGCGCCAGATAATGGAACTAAAAGTTTTCAATTGCGGGTAACTTATTTAACTACCGTTACCGATAAAGAACAAATTGTAATTGCTGTTTCGGCAGCTACGGCAACGGGCTCTGTATTTTCGAGTGCCAATGCAGGCGGTGCAAGTTCGAGCATAACCGGAAATAATAACCGACTTGTAGTGACCGCTTCTAAATTAATTTATGTGCAACAACCTTCGAATGTAAATAGCAATACGGCCATGTCGCCTGCTGTTACGGTTGCCGCAGTTGATGCAAATAACAACAAAGACCTCGATTATGTTAGTAATATGACAATTACTACGACAGGTACTTTTGCGTCTGCAACTACTACAGTTGCTGCAGTTGCTGGTTTGGCAACTTTTTCTAATTTGAAATTTTCTTCGGTTGGTACTGCCTATACTTTAGCCATCAGTTCTGGAAGTTTAACGGCAACGGGCAATAGCAATACTTTTAATATTATCGCAGCGCCGCAAGGAATACTTGCTGGAGACATCGTATTTACAAGATATAAATCGGATAATGATGATGGATTTTCTATCATCACATTTGTAAATATTCCAGCTAATTCGGTTTTTTATTTTACCGATAATGCCTATACCACCGCAAGCGGACCGTTGGCTACGAATGAAGATGAAATGACTTGGACAACACCCAATGCCATTATTCCAGCGGGAACCGCCATAGATTTTAATGTTGTTGGATCAAGCACAGTGATAACGCCTGCAGGTAACGGAACAGTTGTGGGTAGTTTGAGTGGTTTAGCAACATCAGGTGATCAAATATTCCTTTATAAGGGAACAAGTATAACTGCGCCCACTTTATTCATTGCAGCCATTAATTGGGGCAATTCAGGGGCTTGGTTAACAAGTGGTGTTCCAAATAATTACCAAAGTTATATACCCGCAGATTTAACTGATCAAGTAAACGCCATTTCTTTTACATCAGATTTAGACAATGGATATTATAACAATACACAAAGCGGTAGTATTGCTTCGCTCAAAGCTTTAATTAATAATGGCGCTAATTGGACGCGTGATGATAATATTCAAACACCACCCAGTTTTAGTTTTACTACTAATGCGACTACCACCACCATCAATGCAAATGCAAGTATTAAAAACATCACTTTAGCTGCAGGAAATATTTTTAATTTTTCGGATTATGCCTTAACCATAAATGGAGAAGTAAATGGAACAGGAACTTTATCGAGTAATTTAAATGCAAGCTTAATTATCAATGCCAATGCAGATACTATCAATTTTACTGCCGCTGCTAATACGCTTAAAAATTTAACTTTAAACAGCAATGCTACGGCAACTATTGGTAATGCTTTAAATATTTGTGCAGGCGCAAACGCCGGAACCATTACGCTTAACAATAATGCAGTTTTAACTAGTAACGGTTTTTTAACTTTAAAATCGGATGCCAATGGTACGGCAAGAGTAGCACAATCTTTAGGAACCATTGCAGGCGATGTAACCCTTGAACGCTATATTCCAAATACTCGTAGAGCCTTTCGTTTTTTAGCATCGGCTATTACCACCGATGATATTTTTAATAATTGGCAACAAAGTGGAAATAATAATACAGGTTTAGGCATTCAAATTACAGGTGTAGCAGGCGCAGCTCCAGGTGGAGTAGATCAAGCTACTGGTTTAGATAAAACCCTTACAGGAGCTAATTCTATGTTTACTTTTGATGCCGCAACGCAAAGCTGGCAAGCCATTACCAATACAATAGACAATGGCTTAAGCGCCACCATTGGTTACCGAGTTTTAGTAAGAGGCGATCGTACTACCAATTTATATGCAGGTACTATACCAGCTGCTACGGTTACCGCCATTAAAGCAACTGGCACTTTAAATCAAGGAAGTGTTACTACACCAACTTTAGCCACAGGTTATAATTTAGTTGGAAATCCATATGCTTCTGCAATTAATTGGGATGCTACTGGTTGGAACGCAACTAGAACCAATATTAACAATGCTATTTATATTTATAATCCGGCTGTTAATGCATCGGTATCTAGTACCACATACCCTACATGGGCTGCTGGAGTTGGCACTAACGGCATGAGCAGTGCCGTAATTCAATCTGGTCAATCGTTTTTTATACAAACCACAGCAAGTACCAATTTAACTTTTAACGAATCTTATAAAGTAGCAAGTACTGCCAGTGGTTATTTCAAAAATAAGATGGAGAATATTTTACGTATGTCTCTATGGAATAAATCGAATAGGGTAGACGATATTATTATTAGACTCGCTGCAGATGCAAAGCAAGATTTTGATAATTATTATGATGCTTATAGTTTTGGTACTGGAAATATTGGTTTAGCCAGTATCAAAAATTCAGAAAAATTAGCGATACAAGCACGCCCAATCCCAATCAATGCAGATAGTGTAGCGCTTTCTTTATTAACAAATAAAATCGATAGTTTTCAATTTAAATTTGAAAATACCAGCAGTTTTAATACCGATTTGGAATTGTTTTTAGCAGATGCTTATCTTCAAAAAATGCATCCCATTCAATCCGATTCAGTTTATAATTTTCAAATAGATAGTAATATACTCAGTCAAAATGAAAATAGATTTCAGGTATTCCTATTTAGAAAAAATGCAAGTACGATAAATCAATATTTAAATAATATTTCTTTAAATGTGTATCCCAATCCGGCGGCTAATAGTATTTATTTAATTTCATCCGACCCCAATTTTATCAACAAAGATTGTAGTTATATTATTTATAATGAATTAGGTCAAAATGTGTCGCAAGGCGCGTTAAATAGCTCAAAAACTATTGATATTCAAGTACTTAATAAAGGAATTTATCTTTTGCAATTGCAAAACAAAACGCAAATAATTAGGACTAAATTCCTAAAATAATTTGAATAATCGTTCCGAAAGTACATCTTTACCAAATGAGAATCATCGATACCATTGAACACCCAATTATGCGCATCAGCATATTTCAAATGAATCAAAAATATATTGTAAAATTTGAACTGGGTGCTTTAGAGCAGAGTTATAAATTTTCGGAATTAGACATCATCAATTTAGAAATTTTAAAAGCAGATGTAGTAGAAAAAATTAGTCCAAATGCGCTGCTTCGATTTGAAGAAATGCAAAAAGATTTAAACAATTGCCTCGGTTAAATGAGCATTTGTAAAAATTAATCTTCTAGCAGATTTACGAAATCTATAATAAAGCAAAACAGCTGAAATAGTTAATCCTACTAGTAATCCGACCCAAATACCATTGGCTTTTAAGCCAGTATAAAAGCCTAAATAATAACTCAGCGGAATAGCAATTACCCAATACGAAATAAAAGTAATGAGTGTTGGAATTTTTACATCCGTCATGCCTCGTAAAGCATTTAATCCTATAACTTGTACACCATCCGATAATTGAAAAAATGCTGCAATAATTAATAATTGCGAAGCTATTTCTGTAACCATTGGATCATTGATATAATAGCT
This sequence comes from uncultured bacterium, assembly GCA_903838995.1. GTDB lineage: Bacteria > Bacteroidota > Bacteroidia > Sphingobacteriales > Sphingobacteriaceae > CAIKLP01. The sequence continues at coordinate 3,840 of CAIMAP010000086.1, forward strand.
TGGTAAAATAGTATTACTAGCTAGTAATAATAGGGCAGTAGTACCCATAAAAATTAATACCATATAATATCCCGTCATTCCGGCGCGCATTAATTTTGGGTAATTTTTTTCGCCCAATGAATTGCCCACCCTTACCGAAGTAGCAGCAGCAATGCCGCTTGCAGCCATATAGGTAGTGGCTGCAATGTTAATGGCAATTTGATGTGCCGATTGATAAGATGCACCAAACCAACCCATCATAATGGCTGCTACAGAAAATGCACCCACTTCAAATAAATATTGAAATGCAGAAGGTAAGCCCAATTTAAAAATGGAAGCAAAATCGCCAAAGTTGAGGTATTTTAAAGCAAAACTTTTAATGTATGGTTTAACATTTTTTGAATTCAACACATAATACATCATCAACAAAGCCATCAATGTTCTAGAAATAAAATTAGCGATTCCTGCACCTACTAATTCCATTCTGGGTAATCCAAATTTTCCGTTAATTAATCCATAGGTTAGCAATACATTAAAACCATCTGCCAATAAGGTAATCACCATGGCTTGTCTAGTAAAACTAAGGCCTTCGGCGAATTGCTTGAAACTTAAAAATACCATGAGCGGTATCATAGAGGCGCCAATAATTTGTAGAAATGGTTTAGTTTGTTCGATCACCATTTTTTCTTGTCCAAAAATATCGAGGTGATTGGCCATGACATAAATTCCTGCTGCAATTAAAATTCCTGTAAGAATATTTAAGGCCAATGCATTGATTAAAAACTTACCACAATGCGTGTGGTCTTTTGCGCCAAATGCTTGTGCAATTAGAGGAGTTAGGCCGTAAGAAATACCAATACCCAAAACCATAAATACTGCAAAAATACTGATCCCTAAAGAACAAGCTGCTAATTTAACAGCCCCTAAATGGCCTATAAATATGGTATCGGTGATATTTACCACCATGTGTCCTACCTGGCTAATCACCACA
>CAIMAP010000087.1 GCA_903838995.1 uncultured bacterium
CTTACCATGTTAATGACTACCATCTTATTGATGATATACTTATATAGTATTGGCACATCGGTATGGATTATTGGTTTATTAACTTTGCTTTATGCAAGTATAGAGCTTTCATTCTTAGTGGCCAACTTAAGTAAGTTTAGCCATGGCGGTTGGGTAACATTAGTGATTGGCTTTGCATTGTTTATTATTATGTGGTCTTGGATTCGTGCTAGAAAAATAAAAAATAGGTATATCAAATATGCGGAGTTAGATGATTACACTAATCTTTTAAAAGAATTAAGCGAAGACACTTCGGTTCCTAAATATGCTTCGCAATTAGTTTATTTAAGTGGCTCAAACTTTACTTCCGAAATTGAATCAAAAATTATGTATTCTATTTTTCAGAAGCAACCCAAGCGCGCAGATATGTATTGGTTTGTGCATGTTGATGTGCAAGATGAGCCTTATACTTCGGATTATAAAGTAATTGAGCTAGTGCCTGGACATGCTTTTCGTATTGAGTTTAAGCTAGGTTTTAGGGTAGAGCAAAAAATTAATGTGTTATTTAGAAAGGTAGTAGAAGATTTAGTGAAAAATGGAGAAGTAGATATCACCAGTCAATATGAATCTTTACATAAACACAAAATTCCTGGTGATTTCAGATTTATTGTGTTGGAGCAAAAATTATCTGCAGACAATTCTTTGCCATTACACGAAAAAATATTTATGCAAATATATTTCATACTTAAGAAACTCAGCTTATCAGAAGAAAAAGGTTTTGGCCTCGACTTAAGTTTTGTGACGGTGGAATCGGTGCCGCTTTTAGTATCGCCAGTAAAAAATTGCAAACTCAACAGAATTAAATAATTTTGTATAAGAATAAAAAAAGCCATCGATTAAGATGGCTTTTTTGTTTACTGAATATTTAGTTTACTTTTCTTTCGACTATAAGAAAAATAAATAACAAGACCTAAGAGCAACCAAACGCCAAAACCAATCCAGTTAGAAATACCTAATTCGGACATCATATAAAGGCAGCAAACGAGCCCTAGCAAAGGAATTAAAGAGTAGTTGTGTTTAAAGCTTAAATAGGAAAGTAATAAGCAACTCAAAAGAAAAATCCAAAGTGGAATTTTATGTTTAAATAATTCCCAACCTGATGCGGTGTAAATATCTGCTTCAATGCTAGATGTTTTTAATGTGCTGCTATATTTTTCACTCGACAAAGAAGCTAAGTAGGTTACCGCATCGTATTTTGCACTGGCAAAACCAATGGCGTCTTGTATTGCAAGATGCTTTTGAAGCGCTGTAATGCTAGCCGTGTCTAAACTCGTGATGAGTTCCGTTGGGCTAATTATTTTTGATTCGTTTTTTATAAAAGAAAGAGTGTTTTCTTTTTGGTAAATACCTAAGTAAGTAATACCTAAGATTAAAATACTACTGAAAATATATTTTGAATTGAGGTAGGGCGTTCTAAATTTTCCGCGTTGTACATGTGGATTGTTTTGTAATTTAAGTACCCCAGCGCATACCAAAACAAAGGCAAACAATGTGCCAATGCTACAGAGGTCTGTCACGATGGTTAAGTTCATAAACAATGATGGAATAGCCACCACAAAACCTGTTACAATGGTTGCAAATGAAGGCGTTTTGTAAATAGGATGAATTTTTGAAAAGGCTTTAGGTAATAAACCATCACGGCTCATGCTCATCCAAATACGGGGTTGACCCATTTGAAAAACCAAGAGTACACTGGCCATTGCAATAATTGCAGACACTGCAATAATTCCAGAAAGCCATTTCAAGTTTAATTTTTCAAATACAAATGCCAAAGGATCGCCAACAGCTAGAGATTTATAATTAACCATGCCTGTTAATACTAATGCAATGGCTATATATAAAACGGTGCAAATGATAATTGCCCACATCATACTCTTTGGCAAATCTCTTTGGGGATTTTTACATTCTTCTGCAGTTGTAGATATGGCGTCAAATCCAATGTAAGCAAAGAACACAGCCGAAACGCCTTTTAATACTCCACTAATTCCGTTTGGCGCAAATGGATTCCAATTTTTTGTATCAACATAAAAAACGCCAACCGCTATTACTAATAAGATGATGGCCAATTTTATTATCACCATTACATTACTCGCATTACGAGATTCTTTCATGCCTCGGTAAACAAGCCAGGTAATAAAGGTGATGATAAATAATGCGGGAATATCTAATACAATATGAAAACCAAAAATGGTAGGGCTTAAATGAAAGGCTTGATAAGCATCTTGAAGTATTGGATCAATGCTCGTAAAATCTTTTCCACTCTGCATGAGTTTGGTTACTGCTGTAAATCCTTTACTAGCACTGAGGTAATCCATTGTCATCCATTGTGGTAAATGAAAGCCCATGCTTCCTAAAAAGCCTGTAAAATAATCAGACCAAGAAATAGCAACAGTTATATTTCCAATGGCATATTCCATAATTAAAGACCAACCAATAATCCATGCTACAATTTCGCCAAATGCAACATAACTATAAGTATATGCACTTCCCGAAACGGGTACCATAGAAGCAAATTCTGCATAGGCAAATGCGGCAAAACCACAGGCAATGGCAGTAAATAAAAACAAATAAATAACTGCAGGACCGCCGTCTGCACTGGCTTTGCCAATGGTGCTGAAAATGCCGGCACCAACAATTGCAGCTATTCCAAATGCTGTTAAATCCTTAACACCTAAAGTTTTGTTGAGTGTTTGATGTCCATCAGACAATTCCTTGTTTTTTATTTCTTGAAGGATGCCAGCAACCGACTTTTTTCTAAAAAGATTTTTCAAGATCAATGGATTTTTAGGAGGAATAAATTATTTCTTCGGCTTTTTGAATGCGTAATACTGAGCTGGTTTGTGTAAAACTCCTTTTTGTTTTTCGTCCAGTGTAATCAGGTATTCGTTGTTCTTAATAGATTTTCTGAAATTTCTTTTATCGAGTTCTTTGTTTTGAATTACTTCGTATAAATTTTGCAATTGACTTAAAGTAAATTTATTTGGAAGCAATTCTCGTCCAACTAAGTGTTGTTCGGGATGTTCACGAATAATATCGAGCGCCTTACTGACAATCGTATTATGGTCGAAAGCCAATTTTGGAATTTTTTTAATGCTTCTCCAAGTTGTTTGTTCTGCAAAATAGCCAGCCGAAGGGTTAATTTGATCTATGCGAACCAATGCCAAATAAGCTACAGTTATTACCCTAGCTAATGGATCTTTTCTTCTGGTACTTAACCAATCGGCATCTTTTGGGTCTTTTACCCTGTCTGGATGACCAAAAGTGAAAAATTGCTCTAAAAATAGCCCCTTCACATTTACTAAATCTTCTAAAATACGAGCCGCCGCTTCGTCCAAGCTTTCTTCTTCTTTGATTAAATCGCCTGGAATAGCGTATTGTGGCTTGAATAGCTCCGCGGTGTTGGGTTCTGGGCCTTTTTGTTTGATTAATAGCACTTGAAGCTTATTTTCTACTTCATTATAACCTAACACTACACAATCTACCGAAACATAGTTATTGTAATTCAGAAAATTATCCTTCATATTCAAATTTCGTATAAAAATACTTATTGTATTTTGTACAATAAGTGATAAATTGCAATTTTTAGAATTATTTAAATTTAAACGTAAACATAACTAATTTTTTATAATATTATAAATATGTATTTAATAGCAGAAAGTGGCTCGACAAAATGTGATTGGATGTTGGTTGATCAGCAAGGGAATTATATGGATTTGTATAAAACAATTGGTTTTAATCCCTTTTTTCACAACAAAGAATTTATATGTAATGAGTTAAATAAGGAGAAAGGATTGATGCATGTTGCACCTAAGGTAACGAGAGTTTATTTTTATGGAGCAGGATGTTCGAGCGATCATTATACAGGCATTGTAAAATCCGCTTTAACTATTATTTTTCAGAATGCAGAAATAGTAGTTGATCACGATATGTTATCTGCTGCATTTTCTACCTACGATGGCGAGCCTTGTATTACTTCTATTATTGGAACAGGATCTAACTCTTGTTATTTTGATGGAGCTATAGTAACTGAAGAGGTGCCAGCGCTTGGTTATATTTTAGGAGACGAAGGAAGCGGAAGTTATTTTGGAAAAAAATTATTAACGGCATTTTTATATAAAAAATTACCAGCAATAATTGCGACAGATTTAGTAAAAGAGTTTAATATTACTAAAGCGATGATTTTCGAAAATGTTTACGAAAAGCCTAACGCAAACGTTTACCTGGCAAGCTTTACAAGATTTATCGGAAAATATAAAGAAGAGCCATTTGTAAAAGAAATGTTGATTCAGGGTATGCGTGATTTCCTTATCAATCATGTATGTTGTTTCGAAAACTACAAAGATTTACCTGTTCATTTTATTGGTTCCGTTGCATTCCATTTTCAAGATGAATTAGCCATAGCAGCAAAAGAATTGGATGTAAAAATGGGTAGAATTATCAAACAACCCATTAAGAATTTAGTTGATTACCATATTCAATATATTTTTCCAAAAGTATCCTAATGCTAAAGGCTTGTATTTTTGATTTAGACGGTGTATTAGTTGATACCGCTAAATATCATTTTATTGCATGGCAACGATTAGCCAATCATTTAAATGTTGAATTTACCGAATCGGATAACGAACAATTGAAAGGATTGAGCAGAGATGCTTCTATTACTTATATTTTAAATAAAGGAAATATTTTGTTGTCCGAAGAAGATAAACAAAATTACATGGCTCAAAAAAACGAGTGGTATTTAGCACTTGTCAATACCATGGACGCGTCCGAATCCTTGCCCAATGCCAAAGAGCTACTAATTAATTTAAAACAGCACAATGTGCTGATAGCACTTGGTTCTGCTAGCAAAAATGCTAGGCTTATATTAGAGAAGACGGGCCTGCTTAGTTATTTTGATAGCATTGTCGATGGCACCCGAACTTCAAAATCAAAACCAGATCCAGAAGTTTTTTTAACTGCAGCATCAGATTTAAAGATTAACCCTAACGAAGCCATTGTTTTTGAAGACGCAATTAGTGGAATTCAAGCTGCAAACGATGGCGGTTTTTTATCTTTAGGAATAGGCGAAGCCCAGGTTTTAACACAAGCTGTTTGGGTTTATCAAGATTTAACAAGCTTAAATTTTCAAGTCCTAGCAAATTTATACAACAGTAAAAATTAATCAGCATGAAAAAATATTTTTCTGAAAATGAATGGCAAATTATTGAAAATGGATTTGATCCAAATTTTCACGAATCGGCCGAAAGTATTTTTAGTATAGGTAATGGCAAGATGGGTCAAAGAGGCATGTTCGAAGAGCAGTACTCTGGCAAATCTTTGCAGGGCTCTTATGTTGCGGGGGTATATTATCCAGATAAAACCAGAGTAGGTTGGTGGAAAAATGGTTATCCCGAATATTTTGCAAAAGTATTGAACAGTCCAAATTGGATTGGAATGAATATTATCATAGATGACGAAGTGTTAGATTTAGCAAAATTAAAAGTGGCTAATTTTAAACGTGTGTTGGATATGCAAAGTGGTTTATTGCAAAGGAGTTTTGAGGTAGCATTTTCGGGCAATAAATTAGTAGAAGTAAAAGTAGAAAGATTCGTTAGTTGTACACACGATGAAATGGCTTGTATTAGGTATCAAATCAAGCCCCTTAACTTTTCAGGTAATTTATCATGGACTAATTTTGTCGATGGATTAGTTAAAAATATGGATTCAAATTACGATGAAATATTTTGGGATAGGGTAGCAGAGGTAGCAGAGGCAAAGCATTTAGCCATTCAAG
>CAIMAP010000088.1 GCA_903838995.1 uncultured bacterium
CGTATCTGCAGCAGTATTATAACAAATTGATTGATCACTATTTATTATTGGTTTTGGCAATACCGGATACACAAATAATTTTACTAGCGCACTGGTATCTTTTTTTAAACCAGCACCTGCAGAATCTACGATACAACGAAACTTACGATTGTTATAACTGTAGGAAATATTTTTAATAAACAGCGTATCGTTAACCGCAAGCAAAAAAGTATTACTAGTTAAATTAGCCCAACCAGTAACTGTTGAATCTTGCCAAGTGTAAAGAGAACTTGCAGGTTGAGTATTGACCACGCTAAAAAAAGTATTTGTATTTTGACAAATAGCGATGCTTCCGGGAGCAACAACAACAGCAGATTGAGCGGTATTATTAAACCCGAAAAGAAATAAAATTAGACTTAAAATTAAAAATGGTGCTTTGATACACTTCATATTAAAAATAAAAATACAAAATCTATCGAAATTTCGTTGATTTCTACTGAATGATTAAAACTTATAGGCCATAGAGGTAGCGAAAAACCTATTATTTTTTATTGAACCTACATCTAATTGAAAGGTATTGGAAGAACTATACAACCCTCTTAATTCCATTCTAAAAAGCAAGTTGGGCCTAATAAAATAATCAGTATTAAAAGATAAGCCGTTTACTACAAAAGCTGCGTTTTCAGGCATAGTAACAATTACATTATTTTTATCTTGATAATGCTCTAGCCTTATGGCTGCTTTTAGCTTTTCGTTAAAAGAAAACTGCGTAATGAAAATTGGACTATACCAAAAATTATATTCATCTGCTTGCTGATATTTTTGCTGCATTCCAAAATCAAAACCTGCTAACATTCGCCATCTTCTATTCAAATTTATTTGGCTATAAAAATTATTAAATATTCTAAAATCTGATAAAGCACCACGGCTTTCACTTCCAACATATAGACTCCAATTAAAGTTTACTTTCGCATTTGGCGTATATTTAAATTGAGTGCCCAAAGACCTCATAGCCTTGAATTTCAGCGGATTTATTTTCTGCCATCCATTTAAAAAAAGCGTAGCGAATTCATATTTTTCATTGGGTTTATAAGTTAATTTTAATCCTGTTTCGTAATAAGGAGATTGTTCCGCTAATAATGATCTAGTTAGATTCCAATTATCAAAAGCCACACTACTTTCAAAACCAAGATGAGAAGGAATAATACCTGCAGTTAAATAAATCGTTTTTTTATTATTAAGCGCAACATTGATATTTGCTTCTAAAATATGTTTAGCAAAATTTGATTCTTTTGCATAATTATCTTGAACATAGGTACCCGCATGCAAGGCAAGATTCATTGCTATTTTTGGACTACTTATATTAAACTTAAGAATAGATTGATTGAATTGAAGCTGTTTATTTCTATTGTAATTATAATAAAATGTCTGTCTTTCTCCTTTTTGACTATGCTTAAAGTCTGTAACAAAATAAGCTTCGGTATAACCTGAAACTGTCAATTTAATCTTATTGTTATCATTCCCAACCTGCGCGATTAATTTTAGCGAAAACAAGGCAAAAACAAGCAATAAAATGGGTTTTTTATAAAACATTATTGTATTTTTATTGTTGAAAATATAGAATTAAAATCAAATTAAGAAACAAAAAAATAATACCGATATGAGTACTGAAAACAAATGCCCTTTTAACCACGGGGAAGTTAAGAAAAGCGCAGGTGGCGGCACTAGCAACCGCGATTGGTGGCCTAACCTTTTAAACTTAAATGTTTTGCGCATGCATAGTAACTTATCTAACCCAATGGGCGAAGATTTTGATTATGCAAAAGCATTTCAATCACTAGATTTTAAAACATTAAAAGCAGAGATTAACGAATTAATGGTTACCTCGCAAGATTGGTGGCCTGCAGATTATGGACATTATGGTCCATTGTTTATTCGTATGGCTTGGCATAGTGCAGGTACTTATCGTACTAGTGATGGTAGAGGTGGCGCAGGCGCAGGAACACAAAGATTTGCACCATTGAATAGCTGGCCAGATAATGCCAATTTA
>CAIMAP010000089.1 GCA_903838995.1 uncultured bacterium
ATCATCCACCAAAATGGTAAACCTTTTGCTTTGTATAAGAACATATAATGCATTAACCACTTTAACCAATGTCCTGCCAATCCTGGTTCGCCCATGGTGGTTTTAATATCCCTTCCCCATTGAGGAAATTTTTCCCAATCTGGTACTACAGGGCTCACAGTCATGGTAGCCGCAGTTCCTTTTCGCATGCCATATCCAGCTGATACAATACAAGCTGCACCCATACGTCCCATTGATGCCTTGTGAATCATTGTGGCATTGCCAGTTTTTATCCAGTTTATGATATTATCTGCTGTTACCTTTCCCATAATTCCTGAAGGCATTCCTGTTCTTGGGGCAGATGCAAAAATGGGTGTACCATTTTTACTCGTCATGGGTTTAGAAATAGAGTGGGGAGGTGCAAATGCAATTCCAGGTGCAAAGATGTTAGGGTAACTTGGATTTTGATAAGTTTCAGGCCAATCTTTTATTGTCCACTCTTCAAATGGTTTTGGAGTATAGTCGGCATCTACTTTCATAAGTCCATTAGGTGCAAATAATTTATCTGAAATGTCTTTACCTGTTTTATCATAGGCTTTAAATCCATGTCCTGCAAAACCAGGTATGAGCATCGCGAAATCATAGGGCTGTTCTAAATATTCCCCATCTAAATTTTCGTAATAAATTGTATGATCGTCTAATTTTTTCACACCTGCTCTTTTAATCCAAGTAATGTTTCTTTCAACAAAATAGGATTCTGCAAATAACTTAGTATTTGAAATAAATCCACCTTTTGGAATAAATGCGCCACCCATTCCAAAGTCACCTAATTCATATTCATTCGTAATCCAAATTACTTGGGCTTGCTTTTCTAACCCCCTTTTTTTAATTTCAAAATCAACATTTAAAATATATTCAAAGGCAGCACCCTGGCAGGTTGCAGTGGGATGGCCTGTTCCAATGACAAAAATTTGTTTTTCGCCATTTTTCATTTTGTCCAACTTTTCTTGAAATAGTTCCCATGCATGACTGGCATGACCAAAAGTACAAACCGATGCAATATTGCCGTTTCCGGGAATTAAACCTTCTGTTGCTTCAAAGTTTAATTTTGGTCCAGTAGCATTAATTAAATAATCGTAAGCCACTTTTATTTTTTCACCTTTATTATTTTCATTGGTATATTCAACCTCAACAAATCCTGTATTTATATGCTCATCACCTTCAGGGTAAAAACTTTGTGCCTTCGCTTGAATAAATTCAATTCCCCAATTTTTATACAATGGCCTTAAATCAAATTTAATTTCTTCAGGGGTCATTCTACCCACACCCACCCAAATATTGGATGGAATCCATTGATAGGTTGGAGTAGGAGAGATCACTGTTATTTTATGCTCGTTTTTATTAAGTCCTTTTTGAAGGTATGATGCAGACGTATGACCAGCAATGCCTGCGCCTAATACAACAATATTTGCCATGTTATCAAGTTTCAGTAAATGTACTTACTGCCTTTGCCAATAGTAGTGATATATATCACAATTGATTAATTAAAATCCTATTTATATCATAACTATACAAGCGTGATATATGTCACAATTAAGATTTTATTATTGATTGAACTTTGTGTTCTAAAATATTAAAATGAAATACATAATAGTTGGCGCAGTGGCAGGCGGAGCAAGCACTGCAGCAAGGTTAAGACGCTTAGATGAGCATGCTGAAATCGTACTATTTGAAAAAGGTG
>CAIMAP010000090.1 GCA_903838995.1 uncultured bacterium
CATTGATCAAGGCAATACACTTGCAAAAGTTTATCTTTTTGATCAGGATAAATGTGTCGAACAATTTTCTTCCAAAAATTTAACGCTTCGCGAATTAGGATTATTCTTAGTGCATAAACAATTTAATGCCGCAATTATTGCTGGTGTGAAAGCGCTCGACGAAGAAGTTATTCATTTTATTAGCAATATGTGTCGCACACTAATTTTAAACGCCGATACCGCATTGCCAATTCAGAATGCTTACCAAAGCCCAGCTACCTTAGGCTCCGATCGTATCGCAGGTGCTTGCGCGGCTGCCGAATTATTTCCGCAAAAAAATTGTTTAATTATTGATGCGGGCACTTGTGTTACCTACGATTTTATCGATGCGGAGCAAAATTATTTGGGCGGCGCCATTAGCCCCGGCTTGCAAATGCGTGCCAAAGCCATGCATACTTTTACCGCGCAACTTCCGTTAATTCATTTTGAAAAATTCGAAGCCAATTTTATAGGCCAAAACACCGAGCAATCGCTAAGTAATGGCGTAGGTTATGGATTGGTCCACGAAATCAATGGCTTTATTGAATCGTATCAAAAAAAATACCCAACATTACAAGTAATAGCTTGTGGTGGAGATGCGGCGCTATTGTTTCCTCATCTTAAAAATAACATCTTTGTGGAGCCCAATTTGGTCGCCATTGGATTATTAGCCATACTCAAACACCATGTTCAATAAAAAAACATTTGCATTTGCTTTACTTAGCTTACTAAGCTTAAATACATTTGCGCAAACCATTACTAGTTCCCCTTATTCTCGATTTGGTTTAGGAGAGTTACAACAAACCAACACGGTGGTGTCTATTGCCATGGGTGGAATCAATAATGGACTTCGATTAGATAATGTCATTAATTCACAAAATCCAGCTTCGTATAACAGCGTTAGTTTAACCACTTTTGATTTTGGCGTATCTGGAAGATTTGATCGTATTTCTAACGCAAACGATTATATCATTAGCAAACATGCTGCGCCAAATTATATGAAAATGGCTTTTCCAATTACCAAGAGATGGGCGGCCAGCATAGGTTTGGTGCCATTCACGGGTACTGGTTACGAATCAAAAATTAAAAGAAATGCCAGCGATAGTATCACGCAAATTTTTAAAGGAACAGGTGGTTTAAATCAATTTTATTTTGGACATGCCTTGTATATTGCTAAAGGATTATCGGTCGGGGTTAACCTCTCTTATGTATTTGGTAGCATCGATAAAATTAAAGCAAATGAATATGCCGATACTTTATCGTATTTTAATATTAAACAAACCAACTCGACTTATGTAGGTAGTTTGTACAGTACATTTGGTTTGCAATACAGCAAATCATTTGCTTCCGGTCATACTTTTATCATTGGTTATTCGGGAGCCTTACAATCTAAACTCAATGCCACTCGTTCGTTATTAAGCGAAAGGTATTATTATACTTCAACCGGTTACGAAAGATTAGTAGACACGGTTCAAATTTCGCCAGACGAGTCTGGAAGCATCGTTATGCCTGCTTTTCATTCCTTTGGTTTAAGTTATAGCAAAGTGAATAATTGGTTAATTGGTGTAGATGTTAACCAAGGCAAATGGTCGCAATTTCAAGAATATGGTGTTGCGCCAAATCCTAAATTAAATGATACCTATCAATTGGCATTAGGCGGTAGCATTATTCCAAATTACAATGCGGTGGGTAATTATTTTGCCACCATTGAATACCGCGCCGGCATTAATTTCACGCAATCGTATTTAACCATCAACGAGCAAAAAATAAATGCCATTGGTTTGTCCATGGGTTTTGGATTGCCATTGCCTAAGTCGAGTTCGAAAGTAAACTTTGCAGTTGAGGTGGGTAGAATGGGAACCACGACCAATAATTTAGTAAAAGAAGAATATTTAAAATTCCATTTAGGGTTTAATTTTTCTGATAAATGGTTTGTGAAGCGTCAATATGATTAATCCTTTCAAAGTA
>CAIMAP010000091.1 GCA_903838995.1 uncultured bacterium
GGTAAAAACCAAATCTTATTGAAGAAATACCATTCGGCTAATTCGAATCTAATTTCTGATAGGTTGGTAGAACCCATTCGCTTTACCGATAATTTTAGTTCTATCTGCGCTTACGAAATAGCCACGGGTAAAAATAAATACTTCAACATTGAACGCATTAGCGATGTGCAATTGCAAAGCACTAATTTTAAATTCGAAAATGCACACAAATTTGAATTGCCAGATCCTTTTGGTTTTTCGGACCACGACGGGCCCAAAACACCCATCGACTTACGCCTGAATTTGCGCGCCTATACTTTGCTCAAAGAAGAATTTCCACTGGTAGCACCATACATTAAGCCTGAGCCCAAAACAAATACCTATCGCTTGGTTGTGTCGGTTAATAATATTACGCCCGTAAAACGCTTTATTTTAGGTTTGCAGAAGGATGTGGAGGTGTTGGGAGGGAAGGAGTATTTGGAATGAAATATGATCCAATAAACAAGACGCTTTATACAGATAAAGGCGAATTGCTGAAGCGGCTTTTTTGCCCCTATAAGATTGATTGGGATAAATTACCGGTTACATCGGCTAATAATCGCACATGCACCACTTGCAATCATTTAATTATTGATACCGCCTATGTTTCGGATGATGAGCTATTGCAAATGCTTCAGCAAAATCCAAGCACTTGTTTGAAAATAGATATTAATCAACCTAATGTAACCGTAATTGTAAATGGAAAAACTTGAAAGAGGATATAATTTAAATGAGTTAATTGTAATAAAAACTGCACGTTGCGAAGACAGCATTAACGAAGCTGCATTAGCTGGCTATAAATTGATCATCAAAAAAGTAGAACCTTCTTCTCGAATTCGATCAAAATATTCGGTTGTTCAACATATAAAAACAGGTCAAATAATAGTGCTAGGCGACTTTCGAGTGCGTTTAGATTATGATGATGACCCCGATTTTAAAACCATTATTGATTGGACATTTTATTATCCTTATAATTTTGAATCGCCATTTGCTGCCTACTTAATTCCACCGGATCTTAAAAAAGGGGAGAGAGTTGTTGTAGAAGACCTTATCGAAGACATTGTAGAATCTATCTGGAACCAAGGTGATGCTTATCGCCTAGATTGTTGTGAAGCAATCTGGAATGGTAACGAGCTGCTTATTCAGAATGAACCTGAGGAAGGGCCTTGGATGATGATGGGGTAGGGCTTTGTACGATGTTTTCTATAGATATTAATCAACCTAATTTAACCGTATTTGTAAATGGAAACACCCTATGATTTAAATATTAATAACATGCGATTTTTTCGTGTAATAGAAACAGCACGTAACAAAGATAGCATTAACGAAGCTGTAAAAAATGGCTTTCGAGTGATCATTAAAAAAGTGGAACCCTCTTCTCAAATTCGATCAAAATATTTGGTTGTTCAACATAAAAAAACAGGCGAAATAGAAGTATTTAAGACAACTCATGATCGTTTAGATTTTGATACCTACCTCGATTACAAAATCATTATTGATTGGACATTTTATTATCCTTATAATTTTGAATCGCCTTATGCTGCATACTTAATTCCTCCGGATATTAAAAAAGGACAAAGAGTTATGGTAGAAGACGTCATCGAAGACATTGTGGAATACATTTCAGCTGAAGGCATTGGTTACCGCTTGCAAAAGTGTGAAGCTATTTGGAATGGCAAAGATTTAATACTTCAGCTTGAAAAGGATGATTATAGGGATGTGGTTATAGTTGGGTAGGGGGTGGGTTTGTGCAGATTTGAAACATTGACAATTTTAGTTTTTTTAATTATATTGAATTTTTACGAAATTCTTTATAAGTATTGCTGATTAGGATTTTTAATCAAGCTTTAGGGTTTTTCGAAAATATTTTTTGATATAAAACTTTAAAAGAGAACCGTTAATGGAAAAACTAAAAATAAATAGCAAACCTGTAGGGCTTCATAAGTCGTTTAAATCGCCAGACTTTAACAGTAAAACAATTCTTGTTCGTGACCACTGGGATTATGTTGAGTTGTTTTTAAAACGAAACAGACTAAGTGAAGCTGCCTTTTATTGGTTGCAGGCAAAAGAGTTTTACAAAGCATCTTTAGATTTACCAAATACATCATCGCCTTTAACACTTTACTACTGTTTTTTAAATGCTACAAAAGCACTTTTAACGGTTAAAAATATTGATTTTACTGATAGACATGGTGTTTTTGGTCAAACAGTAGCAGGAAACACAAACCTAGAGAACGAACTAATTACATTTCAAAGAGCGGGAATACTGAACTCGCTTAGCAATTACTTCGAGGATCCGAATACATCTATTAAACATCAACATTCTTTCAAAGATTTACTCTACAATTTACCGTTTGTTCATAGGGCATTTTCGTTAACATACACAACAAAATACCCAGAGATTTTTATTCCAGTTGTGAATCCATTATTTCTAAAAGATAGCTCAACAAATCAGGTATATCTATCTTTTAATACATCCGGAAACTACGTTGACGGACATACAACTAATAAGATTACACCTAATGGTTTTACTAAATACAAGTCGGATAATAACGAAAACACTAATCTTTTTATCTCCAACAATCATTTTGGATGGTCAAGTCAGCGTCAGCATAGAAATAGAAATATTCAAAGGTTAACCGATTTTCATAAAATCAATAGACGTAATTTGCAATACATTTCTGGTTCGTCTACCCTTTGGTATTTAAAAAGATCTAGTGTTAATCATATTGTAGACAAACATTCACTAACAATAATGTTTGCGTGCATGCATCGCCTAAGTGAGCTAGCAAGGTATGAGCCATTTGTACTTGTTAATCATTTTAAGCTAACTCAAAACTGGCTGCTGACTGAATTTATTAAAGGCGCCCCAATCGAGTTTATAGACCAAATTTCATGTGAAATTACAAACCAAAATTTTATGCAGCCAGCCGTAAGGTTTCCTGCATAAAGTATGTGGAATAGTTAAAAAGGGTTCTTGACTATCGAATTTGCTATAGGTTATTTGGAGGATTTTTTATAGGTTTAGGGATAACGTCTTAGTATTCTATCAAGCAGATATTATTTGGGAAGATGTTTGTTCGAAATTTAAAATGAATAACATATAAAATAAATTTTTAAAATATGGGACTAGTCGAAAAATACCGCTGGGGCAATAACCACAATATACCCGCATCTAATATTGAAATAGATAGCTTGTCAACCCTTGAATCAATTAAAAGTAGACAAGCATGGATGATTGCAGCGCAAATTGCAAC
>CAIMAP010000092.1 GCA_903838995.1 uncultured bacterium
AGCTGCCTTGCGCTAATTGATCAATAGCAATTGTTTGGTCTTTTGCAGTAGTAAAATCTAAATTACCTTGTTGTAACCTTGCACCTAATTGATTGAATATTTCGAAACTTACATTTTCGTTATTGGTGTTTTTAGCATCTAATAATAAATGAATCGTATTAGCTGCAGGGTTTGGATACAAAATAAATGCATGGGCATTTTTCTCGTTAGAATTTATACCAGTTGCCTTTTGAACAAATACAATTTTAAAACGACCGTCTTTAACAGATGCCGAATCCGAACTTAATGATATTGGATAGGTAAAGCCATTGCTCAATAAAAGCATTTTGTTGAGGTAATGATCTATCAAATACAATTCGTGATTTTTAAAAGATTCCACATCATCAAATTTTAATTCGAAATTGGTTAATGCCGAACCCAATACCGATAAAGGTATTTCTGTTGTTTCTGTTAAACTCGCTAAAGAATTAATGTTATATCTTTTGCCGTTTTCTCCAACAGAAGCAATGTTTACACCCGCATTTTGAAATTTCAAACCATCATAATTATCAAATTCATTTAATGCATCTTCTCTAAAATGAATAAAGGCTGCATCGTAATTAGCAGAATCATATTTCATGCTTACTTTTAAATGATCCGTTAATTTATTTCTGAAAAAATTACCAGCGGCATTGCTTACTTTATTTGCTTCGGCAATAGTGATACCACCCGTTAAACCTGTTTGTTGTACAAAGAATGCTTGACCTGATGCAATGTATCTTGTTGCATCACCAGTTAAACCATTCCACATTACATAACTATTTGAAGTAGGATTAAATGTGCTATAGGTTGCAGATATATTTGCGCCTTTAGTAACTGCATTCCAATCTATGGTAGCAGGATATGGATTACCCACTAAATTAAATCCCGAATTGGTATTGCTATTTGTTTTGGTAGTTGCAATACTAACTGAAGCACCAGGATAAGACCCAGTAACACTCAAGGTTGTATTATTTGCAGTAGGTATACTTCCAGTTAAACTGATGGTCCTATCACCTCTAACAAATATTCTAAATCCTTTACCATTTGTTAAAGCTTCTGTATTCCCATCTGCAAAGGCCGTCCATCCTGGATCACTTGTTGCACCCGAACCAACATCTGTTAAGTTACCTGCGTTTACTTCATTGTACCAAAATGCACTTGGCGCATTTAGGGTAGATTGATCAAAATTATTACCAACTGAACCTCCTGTAATATGTGTTCCAATACCTGCGGTATTAGTACCATTGTTTCTCCAATTAGCAGCAGTTGCACCTACAACAGGTGCTGCTAAAAATCTGTATTTACGATTGGCTGTAATGTAGCGTTCTACGGTGATATTGCCGGTTATTGTACCTGCAGAATTCCCGATGCTTGCTGTTCCGTTGGCGTCGGATTTTAAAATTAAATTACCACCTGTTGCTAAGGTTGCACCTGTTCCAACAATTACTGTTCCTGCAATTGCACCTGCAGTAATGTTTAGTGTATTTCCTAATGTAGTTGTTCCACTACCAGATATTGTTAAATTTTTAAGAACATTTGTAGTGCCCGATGTTGTTTGATTGAAATTTAATGTTCCGCTTGTACCTGTAATTGTTAAGTTTGAAGAAGTTGTACCATTAATTGTACCTGTGCCAGAAATAGCACCATTTATTGTTAATGTATTTGTTCCAATAACTAAAACCTCACTTGCTTCTAAACTTAAGTTTTGAACAGTAGTGTTAGCTGAAATTGTTGTTGTAGTTGAATTGACAGTAAATGCCCATGTAGGAGCTGTTTGTAACGCATCGTTAGTTGTCCAATTTGCTCCATTGTTTATTAAAGATTTTAAAGTTGCTATAGAACCTGTCATTGTGTTACTATAGTAACCATTATCTAAATCACTGGAAAATGAAATACCATTAACATTATCGATTAAATCAGCAGGTAAAAATGAAGTATTTGAACTTAAACCAAGCAAACAAGCAAGCAAGCAAGCAACCAAGCACCCAAACCAACCAACCAAACGAC
>CAIMAP010000093.1 GCA_903838995.1 uncultured bacterium
ATACTATCTGCAAAAAAATCTTTGAGCTCGGCAATGTGTTCGACTACTTGAAAAGAACAAATTAAATCGTAATGATTGGCATGCGTTTGTAAATGCGCATCGATTAATTGATTGAATACTTGTAGGCCTTTGGCTTGCGCACTTGCCACTGCATGTGGATTCAATTCTAAACCGATGGCTTCTGAAACGCCCAATGTTTGAATTTTTTCTAGAAAGGAACCATGTGCGCAACCAATCTCTAACACTTTGCCTGCTTTGGGTAAATAAGGAATTAATTGTTCGTGTTCCCATTTCCAATTGGCATAATATTGCGCATAGTTTTTTTCGAGTGCCTCGTAGAACGCTGCATCGCCAGCTATTTGAGCGGGCGCATAAAATTTTAATTTGCTTTGCTTACACTCACAAACAAATACTTCTGAAATATTTTGAAATTGCGTACGCACATTTAATCCCAATTCATCGTACAATGCAATAATTTGTTCGCTCGCTATGCTTTCTACAATATCTATCGACTCGCTTAAATTGATTGGACTTTTAATTTGCATGTTGTGCTGCGATTAATATATTTTTTAATGACTGAATGCGGAAACTCATTTCGTAATGTTGCTCCATGTGCTTGCGCGCGGCTGCACCCATACTTGCTACTAATGCTGGATTGCCTAATAAGTCGATTATTTTTTGTGCCATCATTTCGTATTCGCCTTCTTCCACTAAATAACCTGTTTGTCCATCAACTACTGCCTCGCGTATGCCTGCATGTTTGGTGCTCACGATTGGGAGCCCAGTAGCAGAAGCCTCTAAAATAGTATTGGGCGTGCCTTCGGAGTCGCCGCTGACGGTTCGTAAGGAATGTTGTACAAATATTTTAGATTCTTTTAAATGCGCCGAAATTTCTTCTGGCGTTTTAACACCTGCTAATGTTACGGAATCTTGTAAATTTAATTCTTGTATTAATTCGGCACATTCCTTTAGCAATTCTCCACCACCAATCATCAATAAAGTAGCGTCTTTTATTTTTTCTTTAACGAGTGCAAAACTTCGGATGACTAATTGCGGTGCCTTTTTACCAGTTAAGCGACCCACCGAAATTAATTGATTTGCATTTTGTGCTGGCAAGGTGGTTTGGAAATTTTCAAGTTCCACACCATAAGGATTATTAATAATTTTATCAGCAGCAATTCCTAATTGCATTAATGCATTTCGCATATCTTCCGAAACCACAATGATTTTGGCTGCCTTTTGTGCCATGGCCAAATAGCGTGCTTTGTAATTTTCGATGGTTTTATATTCGTAAGCATCGAAGCCATGAAAGTGAGCTACTAAAGGTATTTGAAGGCTTTCGCAAACTTCCGAAAAATTACAAGCAGTAATACCATACTCGGCTAAAACCACTTCGATTTTTTGTTTAACTAAATAGTTTTTTAAAGCCTTTTGGTATTGCTGAAAATAAAATGCAGGTAAATATTTTTTACAAGCACCACGAATTACATCGACCATAAACAAGCCATTGAAAATGGATTTTCTATTAGCATCTTGAAAAGGCATCCAACCATTGGTAAGGGTGGCCACTGGTTCCAAATATTTTACTTGGTTATGAATAAAAGTTTCGGAATAAGAATATGGCTGGGTAAATGCAATTAATAATCTCATGTTATTTTTTTGCTCTAGCCACTACCAAAAAAGTACAAGCATCGGTATTTTTAGTTTCTTGCTTAGTTACTTTATCGAATAGATGAATGAAAATTTGCATGATGAAAATAAATATTTGTTTAATTGGGCTAGGCAAATTAAACATCAAGCCATCTTGAAACAACTGCAAACCCATAGCAGGCCTGCCAATGATGCCTCTAAAATCAACTACTTCAAAACCATTTCTTTCCACTACTTTTTTTAAACCACTCGAAGTCCAACGCCAAAAATCATTTGGATCTGGATGAAACATCCAATAACCATGCGTGGTTAATAATAACAATCCATCATTCTTTAAAATACGATGCGATTCTTGTAAATATAATTCGGGATCATCGACATGCTCTAAAACCTGCGTAGACAATAAGATATCGGCTGCGCTATCGGCATAATTTAATTTGCCTTGTGCATCTAATTTAATATCGATGGCTGGATTATCGGAAAGGTCTGCACCTAAATAACTATTGATTTTGGTTTCGAATAAAGTTTTATAAGGCATGCTACCACAGCCATAATCGACCAAAATGCCATTGTTAGATTTAATATGTTTTTCGATGGCATACTCAATGAGTTTGCGCAACATGTTAAGGTAATAACGACGAGGGTGAAACCAACCAGGTTGGGTTCTTTGGATTGCTTCGGAACTATTATGTCTATATTCGTTCATTTGATCGGATAAAACTTCAAAATTTTGCTCTAAAATA
>CAIMAP010000094.1 GCA_903838995.1 uncultured bacterium
GGTGGACATAGCATTGTTTCTTATTGCCATTTGGCGCGTGTAGTTTGTCGTCGTGCTGAAAGAATTTCGGTACAATTGTCCGAATTTTCTTATGTCGATCCGATGGTAATTCAATACCTCAATCGTTTATCAGACTACCTATTTGTGCTTTCTCGCAAAATTGCTAAAGATTTAGGTGCAGATGAATATATCTGGATACCAAGAGTTTAACTAAATTTTCTTAATTTTTTTTCCACATTTTTTAGAAACATTTTAACAGCTATTTGAATTTAGCTTTATTATTTTACTTTTGCGCAAATAAGATTATCATTTAAAACACGAAAATATGTATTGGACACTAGAATTAGCATCACACTTAGAAGATGCGCCTTGGCCAGCAACCAAAGATGAATTAATTGATTATGCAATTCGTTCTGGAGCACCGGTAGAGGTTATAGAAAACTTACAAGATCTAGAAGACGATGGCGAGCCTTATGAAAACATTGAGGAAATTTGGCCAGATTATCCTACAAAAGACGACTTCTTTTTTAACGAAGATGAATACTAACAAAAAGCCCTCGAATTTTCGAGGGCTTTTTTTATGAATTTTTCAATATGTTTTCTGCTAATAAAATATCTTCTGGATAAGTAATTTTGATATTTTGTGTTTCGCCAATTAAAATATGAATTGGAATACCGAGTCTTTCCACTACGGCAGCATCATCACTAAATTCATTTCGAAAAGCTTGTTGATAGGCTTTATGTAAAATGGTGGCGGTAAATATTTGTGGTGTTTGAACCAAATAAATTTCTTCTCGAGCTAAAGCCGAAGACACCCCATCTTGAACCCTTCTAATAGAGTCTTTAGTCGGAATGGCGGTAACAATTGCTTGGTGCTTTGTTAACTGCTCAAATCCTTTTAAAATAAGGCTTGTACTCAATAAAGGTCTTACACCATCATGGATGGCTACGAGTGCATTTTTAGGAATTTTCTTTAATGCATTTTTTACCGAATGATACCTGGTACGGCCACCGTTTACTAAAGTATAGGGAATGTTTACTTTAAATTTTTTAGCAATTTTGCTCCATATGCCTTGGTGATCAACATTGAGCACTAACACAATTTCTATGTTAGGATCTGCAGCAGCAAATTTTTCTAAAGTATGCAGTAAAATAGGTTTGCCATTGATTTCAATAAATTGTTTAGGAATGTCGGTTTGCATACGCGAACCACTACCTCCAGACACAATGATGGCAAATTTTTTCAAGGTATTTTATAATATTAACATGGCATCGCCATAGCTATAGAAACGATATTTTTCTTTTACCGCAATTTTATAAGCTTCCATTACAAAATCGTATCCGCCAAAAGCTGCCACCATCATTAATAGTGTAGATTCTGGGGTATGGAAATTAGTAATCATACAGTTTGCAATACTAAAATCAAATGGTGGGAAAATGAATTTACTGGTCCAGTCGTTGGCTGGTTTTAAAATTCTACCTGCAGAAACAGAAGATTCGATTGCTCGCATACTTGTGGTTCCTACTGCGCAAACTCTTTTCTTTTTTTCGTTTGCTTTGTTTACCATGTTCACTGTTTTTTCCGAAATAATAAATTGTTCAGAATCCATTTTGTGTTTGGTTAAGTCTTCTACCTCAACAGATCTGAAGGTTCCAAGGCCAACATGTAAAGTTACTTCTGCAAAATCAATACCTTTTAATTCTAACCTTTTATATAATTCGCGACTAAAGTGTAGACCTGCAGTTGGCGCTGCAACGGCTCCTTCTTCTTTCGCAAAAATAGTTTGATATCTTTCTTTGTCTTCTGCGGTTGCTTTTCTTTTGATATATTTTGGTAGGGGAGTTTCTCCTAAAATTTCAATTGCTTTTCTAAATTCTTCGTCGGTTCCGTCGAATAAGAAACGAATGGTTCTACCTCTAGAAGTAGTATTGTCTACCACCTCAGCGATTAATAAATCGTCTTCTCCAAAATATAATTTATTTCCAACCCTGATTTTACGAGCAGGATCAACTAATACATCCCATAAACGCATTTCGTGGTTAAGTTCTCTTAACAAAAACACTTCTATTTGCGCACCTGTTTTTTCTTTGTTGCCATACATTCTAGCAGGAAAAACCTTGGTATTATTCAAAATCATTACATCACCATCATCAAAATAGCCTAAAATATCTTTGAATAATTTATGCTCAATTGTACCTGTTTTACGATCTAAAACCATTAATCTAGATTCATCACGTTGTTTTGCAGGTGTTGATGCGATTAAGGCTTCTGGTAAATTAAAGTGGAATTGTGATAGTTTCATCTGTGTTTATTTTATAATTTTTGGTCCCAATTGACCTTCTGCTCCATATGCCTTTGTTAAGGATATTTCATTAGCCGAGCGCGAATTTAAGAATATATTTCTTTAGTATGAAGAATAATTGAAATGCATCAATCAAAATTTTTACAAGAGTACTGCGTCTTAGCTAAATTAAATGATAATTTTGCATATGTTATTTTTAAGACTCTTTAAAGAATCCATTTTATTTGCACTTAATGCATTGGTTGTCAATAAATTAAGAACATTTCTATCTTTATTAGGGATCTCAATTGGCATTTTTACTATTATAACGGTATTTACGCTGGTCGATTCTTTAGAAAATAATTTAAATAAAAGCGTTCAAAAACTGGGTAATGATGCTATTTATGTCCAAAAATGGCCCTGGGAATTTGGAAGCGATTACCCATGGTGGAAATATTTTAATAGGCCTTCGCCATCTTATCAAGATTTCGAAAAGATTCAAAAACGAGCAGGAGCAAATATTAAAGCGGTCGCTTTTCAAATTAACATCAACGATAAAACGGTAAAATATAGAAATAAGAATGTCGAAAATGTAAATGTAATAGCTGCATCTCACGATTTTAATCAAACAAGGGTATTGGATTTCGAAAGAGGAAGGTATTTTACCCTTGCCGATTCTAGGAGCGGTAAGAACTATGTTTTATTAGGGTTTGAGGTGGCTAAAGGTTTATTTGAAAACGCAGATCCAGTTGGTCAAACGGTAAAAATAAGTGGCAGGAATTTAAAAGTCTTAGGTGTTTTTAAAAAAGAAGGGGAAGATATTTTAAATAGTTCTATAGATAATGCTGTTTTAATTCCGATTAATTTTGCTCGAAACATAGTTGATACGAAGAGTGACAATTTCGATCCAAAAATTATCATCAAAGCGGCATCTAACATAACTTTAAATGAGTTGGCGAATGAGATGAAAGGGCAAATTAGAGCCATTAGAAGGCTATCTCCACGAGAAGAAGACGATTTCTCTTTGAATCAATCCAGTATGCTATCCTTACAATTAGATTCTTTATTTGGCGTAGTAAATATTGCAGGTTGGATTATTGGTGGATTTTCTATTTTAGTTGGTGGTTTTGGAATTGCCAATATCATGTTTGTTTCTGTTAAAGAAAGAACCAATATAATTGGTATTCAAAAATCATTAGGGGCTAAAAATTATTTTATTTTATTACAATTTTTAGTTGAAGCGGTGGTCTTAAGTATTATTGGTGGAATAATAGGTTTAATTATTGTGTACATTATCACCTTGGTTGCAGCCGCATTCGATTTTGCATTAGTTTTGAGTCTTGCCAATTGCATGCTTGGCCTAGGCGTATCTGCTGTAATAGGCGTTTTGTCTGGGTTTTTGCCAGCTTGGAATGCATCTCAACTGAATCCAGTAGATGCCATTAGGGCAAAATAAATTAATTTTTTAAAGCAGCTGCTTCGCTTAATAGGGCTAATTTATTAATTGGCACAACTCCTACTTTTTCGCAAACTAAACCGCCTGCAAGATTTGCAATAGCTGCAATTTTTTCGTTTGGCATTTCCCCCGCATAGCATAATGCCGCTACACTAATCACGGTATCGCCAGCTCCAGAAACATCAGAAATATTTCGAATGTGTGCCGGAATTTTATGGTTTTTTTCGGAGTCCATTAAGAAAACGCCATGCTCTGAAAGTGTTATCAATACAGCATTTGCATTGATTTTACTTTTTAATTCTTTACTTGCAGCTACTAATTGATCATCAGATAAATGATTGAATTCAATTTTCAAACCTTCTTTTAATTCTTTTAAATTTGGTTTAAAAAGCCCTACATTTTTATAGCTTAAAAAGTTTCGTTTTTTAGGATCTACAACGGTTTTAATACCAGCATGATTCGCCATGGAAATTAATTTTTCGATATTATGACTAGTTAATACGCCTTTATCATAATCCTGAAAAATAATTACATCAATTTGATGAGCAGCAATAATATTTTTTACTTTTTCAATAAAATTATTTTCTTCTTGTTGGTTTAATGGTTGATCTATTTCTTCGTCGATGCGCAATAAATGTTGATGATCTTTAATCACTCTTGTTTTAAGCGTGGTAATACGATCTTTACTTTGGAGTATACCTTCTGCCGATATTTTTAAGTCATTTAATAGCGCAATGAATTTTTTACCATTTTCGTCATCACCTATAACCGAGCATAATATAGGGTTTGCACCCATTGATTGAATATTTAAAGCCACATTTGCAGCGCCACCTAAACGATCTTCTTTTTTAGCAACGGATAGCACTGGCACAGGTGCCTCTGGCGAAATTCTATCTACTTTTCCCCAAACATATCCATCGATCATTACATCTCCAATAATCAATACATTCATTTGATTGAAAGATTCAAAGATGTTTGTTAATTGTGTCAATTCCATTATACTAATTTTGCTAATTCAACTTTAATTCTTTGCATCGCTGTTCTTAAATTTTCTTCTGTTGTTGCATAAGAAAATCGAATATTATTTGGACTGCCAAAAGAATCGCCAGATACCACGGCCACATTGGCTTCTGTTAATAAATACATGCATAAATCTTCTGCATTATTGATGGTGCCAGCTGCATGTTTTTTCCCAAAATAATAGGTGACATCTGGAAAAAAGTAAAATGCACCGGCCGGTTTGTTGGTGATAAATCCTGGAATTTCTTTAATTAATTCGTAAACTAAATCTCTTCTTTTTTGAAAAGCAGCTTTCATGGAAAGCGTTGCCGTTAGGGGCGAATCTAATGCAGCAATGGCTGCTCTTTGTGCAATGGAACAAGTAGCAGAAGTAAATTGACCTTGCATCTTGTCACAAGCTTTAGCTATGGCAAGCGAAGCCCCCATGTAGCCTAATCTCCAGCCTGTCATGGCAAATGCCTTAGATAATCCATTAATGACTATACAACGCTCGCTAATACTTTCAAATTCGGCTATAGAAGTATGGCTGGAATCGAAATTGATGTGTTCGTATATTTCATCTGATAAAATATAAATCGATGGATTTTTTTCAAAAACCGCAACCAATTCGGCTAGTTCTGCTTTCGAATAAACAGATCCAGAAGGATTGCAAGGCGAAGAGAACATAAATAATTTTGTTTTGGGTGTAATGGCATCAGCAAGTTCTTTTGCATTGATTTTAAAATCTGCTGCAACACTTGTTTGCACATAAACTGGAATACCCTCTGCTAGTTTTATCATTTCTGAATAAGACACCCAATAAGGGGCAGGTATAATAACTTCATCGCCAGGATTGACAATAGAAAGCACTGCATTGGCTATGCTTTGTTTTGCTCCGGTAGAGACTACAATTTGTTCGGGGCTAAAATTTAAGTTGTTTTCTCTTTTAAATTTCCTGCAAATAGCTTCTCTTAAATCGAGGTAACCAACCACTGGAGTATAGTAAGAGAAATTATCGTCTATTGCTTTTTTTGCTGCAATTTTAATATGATCGGGTGTTGGAAAATCGGGTTCACCTAAACTAAGACTAATAATATCTTTTCCTTGTGCTTTTAATTCGCGACTTAATTTAGCCACTTTTAAAGTTTGTGATTCGGAAAATAGATTAAGTCTATCCGCTAATTGCTCCATGTTTCTATATTAAGATTCTGCTAAAATACTAAAATTGTTTTAGAGGGTATAGCTAATTCCCATCGAAAGCACTAAATTATAGTATCGTTCAATAGAATGGTTAATGTCTAATACAGAAGTAGATAGACGGGTTTGGATTTTAGTTTGAGGGCTTAATTCATAACTTAAACCTCCTAAAATGCCATAATCTGTTGCATAAATTTGCTCCGAAATGTCGTAATTCTCTAATCCATCACTATAAACAGATTTGATATTTACTGCAGTATACACACCAAATTGAAGATTTAATTTAGGTTTAAATTGATAATGATAACAAAAGGGAATTTCAATATAATTGAATTTGAAAATAGTATCTTGAATGGGGTCTCCCAATGTTACGATATCTTTGCTGCCTTTTTCGGAATATAAAAATTCAAAACTCCATTGTTGATTATTACTGATTTTGCGAGAAACTCCTGCACCGGCCACTAATCCCAACTTATGAAAACCGGCTAATTTATCACCATTCACTTGCGAAAAATTGATGCCAGAACTTAACATTAATTTAAAATTTTGTGCATTTACATTTGAATGAAAAAGCAAGATGCTTAGGCTGAAAATTAGTAGGGGCTTTAATTTAAAGTAGATCATGTCCTAAATTAATTAAAAAATGAAGATATTTGTAGAATGATTGCTAAAAAAGATAGGCTAAACGCCATTATTTGGGTGTTAATAGCAGGTGTATTTATTACGCTGCTCAAGTTCTATGCCTATTACCTTACCCATTCCAATGCTATTTTAACAGATGCGCTCGAAAATATCATCAATATAATTGCAGGCTCCTTTGCTTTTTATAGTATTTATTTATCGTCTTTACCTAAAGACATAAATCATCCTTATGGACATGGTAAAGTAGAATTTTTTGCCGTTGGTTTTGAAGGTTCTTTAATCTTAATTGCTGGTATTACCATTATCTATAAATCCATTGTTGCCATCATGCATCCAAATAGCATCAATCATTTAGCAGATGGAATTTGGATTACAACAATTGCGGGTTTAGCCAATTATTTATTAGGTACCTATTTAATAAAAAGAGGTAAAAAATTAAATTCAATCGTATTATCAGCCGATGGCAAACATTTAATGTCTGATGCTTATACCAGTTTAGGTTTAATTGTAGGCTTAATTATTATTAAATTAACAGGCTATATTTTACTTGATAGTATTTTATCAATTTTATTAGGGGGCTTAATTTTACACAATGGTTATCAGCTTTTGCGACATTCTGTTGCAGGCTTAATGGACGAAATTGACCCCAAAGTGGTAGATCAAATTGTTAAAATTTTAGGAGAAGCTAGAAAAGATACTTGGGTAGATGTACATAATTTGCGTGCACAAAAATATGGTGCCGATTTACACATCGATTGTCATTTAACATTACCCCATTATTGGCATTTAAATCAGATGCATGATGAAGTGCATGCCATTGAATTATTAATGAAAGAGCAAGCAGCAACGCAAGTAGAATTATTTATACATGTTGATCCTTGTTTGCCTCAATGTTGTTTTTATTGTGCTGTACCGAATTGTAAAGAGCGCCAAACCGAACAAAACAGTACCATTCCATGGACGAAAAAAAACATCATGAAAAATACCAAACACTTTGTAGATTAATTTCTTAAAATATATCAGGGAAGCAGGATGCACTTATAGCCATTATCGTAAGTGGAGTAGTATTTATTTTTATTTAAATAGCTAATATTCAGTCTTTTATTACTAATAATTTGAATAGCATTTTCCTTTATTCCCTTTAAATTATAAGTGGCACATAGGAGGTAATCAGCCCTTTGATGATTGATTGCAGTCATTGGCCTGAAAGGATTTGGTTTTGCCATAAACAAGAAATTTTTACCATTGATACACACTAAACTTTGGTCTTTTACCCAAACTAATTTAGTTAAATGCCAGCCAATTTTTTGAAAGTTTTGAATTAATTTATTAAAAGCACTTTGATTACTATTTTGACTACAAACTAAAGTATATTGATCTGCACTTTTAATTAATAA
>CAIMAP010000095.1 GCA_903838995.1 uncultured bacterium
CTTTATTGATAAACAAGGTTGGTCCCCAAAAATTATTATTAATGCCACCTGTAATGGTTTGGTTTCCTGTTCTGAGTTGTTTGATGGTATCTTTAATGGTAAGATTAAAAGTGGTACCACTTAAAGTATCAGGAATCCACAGGTTTTGATAAGTCTGGGCATTTGCCATGCCAATTAGACCTAAGGCAAAGACTAGCGTGAAGGAGATTTTTCGCATAATTAATTTTATTTTTTGTTTTTAGACGACATTGCAGGAGCAATCCTTTGAAATAATTAAAAATATGCGCTAGCCTGTGTAATTAATTTAACCGTGTAATTTTCCTTTTTCTTGCAGCGTTGCAAAAGCTTGTTCCCAAGTAGGTATTTCATCCGATTCGTAGCCGTAAGATTTTCCGGTAGCTATTTTGTTAAAAGCTTTCATGGCTTTTAGGTGCACTCCACTGCGCATAAACTGTAACATGTCATCTCTACTTTCCCACGCTGTAATTGTACATTGGTTCCCGTACATATTCTTCACTTCACAAAATAAAATGCCTTTAGCTTTTTTTGCTTCTTGAAAAGAGGGGATGGCTAAAGACCAAAATTTAAAAAAACCAAATAAGCCTTTTGGTTTAAGTCCTGTAATGGAAATATGCATGAGCTATTAAAATTGTTTAATTAAATTAAAGTATTCGATGCTTTTACTCAATGGGAAAAAAGGCAATGCTTCAATCATCAATTTTACTTCAGCTTCGCTTAAATTATTAAACATAAGCACCGCGCCATTTCTAGCTTCTCTTAAATATAAATGTTCAATAATTCCTTTTTCTCTCCAAGTTGCCACCATTGCTTGTTCGTGTTGCAATATTTCTTGAAAATTGGCTGGAAGGTTTTCCATGTCTAGTGTTAATATTACTTGAATAGTATTCATATTTTGGATTTTTTGTAAAACTAACATCATTATTTTACAATAACAAATAGCGGCTACTACGCTTATTTAAATAAGTAAATTTAATAACTTTGTATAATGATAAGACGTGGTAATATAAATGATGTTTCGCTTTTGCAGCACATTGGCAGGAAAACTTTTGACGACTCATTTGGCAATACTTGCACAAAAGAAGATATGCGTGGTGTTTTAGATTTGTTTTTTAATTCAGCGCAGGTTGCCTTAGAATTACAGGATGATGCCGATAATTTCTTTTTTTTCGAAGAAGATGAAATTGCAAAAGGATATTTGCGAATTAATGCAAAACATACTTGCCCATTAGATTCATTTCAAAATCGAAAAAGTATAGAACTGGTTCGATTGTATGTATTAAAAGAATATCATGGTACTGGTGTCGCGAATAAACTGATAGATTTCGCATTTGATTTCGCCCGTAAAAGTGGTTTCGAAATAATGTATTTATCGGTATGGGAATATAATTTTCGTGCCCGTGGTTTTTATGAAAAACACGGTTTTGTGAATACGGGTTTAGAAAATGATTTTCCGCTGGGTTCAACGCCTCAAACAGATTATTGGTTTGTGAAAGATTTGTAGCCCTAAAAGCCATTTCTTGTCGGATTCATAAAGATTTATTAATTTTAAATAAATTTATTAAACATTTTCAGCATGAAACTTTTTTTTGCAGTAATTATTTTATTCTTTACAATTACAACACAAGCTCAAGTAGGCGTAGGTACTAATACACCAGCTGCAACAGCAATATTAGATTTAAATTCAACTAATAAAGGTTTATTGCCACCAAGAATGACCGGTA
>CAIMAP010000096.1 GCA_903838995.1 uncultured bacterium
ATAGAAGGTACTTCTAGCTTAGATGCTAGTAATATAATGATGACTTGTATTCAAAGAAATTTCAATGCTACTTGGGCTATATTTCAAGATGTAATCAATGCACCTTTAATGCCCGAAGAAGAATTTCAAAAAAGCACAGAATCTGCTATTTCTAGAATCAAGCAGTCTATCTCTAATCCTGATGCTTATTTAGTTGAAATGGCTATGACCGATGCATTTGCTAATTTAAATTATGATAAAAAGCCAAATGGTTCGGAAGAAAGCATCAATAAATTAACTTTAGAGTTGGTTAAAAAGCATTACGAAAAAATCATTTCTAAGAAGCAATGTTTTCTAGTGGTAATAGGTAAGATAGACCGCAACGACTTAATCGAAAAAGTTAAAAAATTAACCGAAAAAATGCCAGAGGGTAATTTTGTATCTCCTAAAACTAAATTATTAAGCATTGCGCAATCAACTATTAAAGTAGAAGACCGCAAATTAGCGACTAATTATATTAGAGGAATTATGAATGCGCCAGCTTATGGTACTTCAGAAACCTATGCTATGCAATTGGCATTTGGTATTTTAGCCGATCGTTTGTTTGATGAAATTAGAACCAAAAGAAGTTTGTCTTATGCACCTTCTGCAAATTATAGCACTAACTTGAATCCTTATTCGAATATTTATGTGAGTACCACAGATCCAAAACAAGCGGTTTCGGTTATGATAGACGAATTAAAGAAACTAAAGAAAGAAGGATTTTCTGAAAAAGAAATTAAAGATCAAAAAAGTGGTTATGTAACTTCTTATTATATGGGATTAGAAACTAATTCTGCGCAAACCTTAGGCCTTGGAATGGCCGAAGTGAAAGGGAATTGGAAGAACTACAACAGCTTTATTGAGAACATCAATAAGGTGAATCCTAAAGAGGTAAATACGGTATTTAATAAATACATACAAGGAATCAGGTGGTCTTACTTAGGAGATTTAAGTAAGGTTAATTCCGAAATATTTTTACAAAAATTATAACATAAAAAAATCCCGATCTAACCAATCGGGATTTTTTTTATTGTTCGCTTTCTAAAATTAAAGAATCACTTGGAAGTATTGCTGTTGAATCTACTCTGCTAGTATCGTTGCGTTGACGCGGAGTAGGACAATTATAATCTTTCGTAATTTTTACAGTAGGTTTTGGAAAACGACCATAAGTAATACCCGATTTGGGATCGTGGTATAAGCGTTCCATAAACTTTCCATAAATAGGTAAAGCTGTTTTTGAACCTTCGCCATAATCAGAAGTTTTAAAATGTATACTTCTTTCATCGGCACCCACCCAAACACCAGTCACTAAATCTTTTGAAATGCCAATATACCAACCATCCGAATGATTAGAGGTGGTTCCGGTTTTACCGCCAATTTCATTTCCTTTACTCCAAATATCATACTCCCACAGGGCCTGAGAGGTGCCTCCAGGCTCTTCCATACCACCTTTGAACATATGTATCATTAACCAAGCGGTTTCTTCAGAAATCACCCTTTCTTGCTTCGCTTTAAATTCGGCTAATAACTTACCATCTTGGTCGTTTATTTTGGTCACTAAAATGGGTTCTGTTTTTAAACCCGTATTTAAAAACACGCCATAGGCACGAATCATTTCGTAGAGCGTTACATCATTTGAACCTAATCCAACAGAAGGAACAGATTTTAATGGGCTTTCGATGCCTAATTTTTTCGCATACGCTACTACTTTGTCCCATCCAATGGCTTGGGTTAATTGAGCCGTAACCGAATTACAAGATTTTCCCATGGCCCATCTTAAAGACATTTCTTTACCCGAAAAATTCCAATCCGAATTTTTTGGCGACCAAGATTTTTCTTCACCATCTTCTTTGTAATTAATAGTGATGGCTTTGTCGGTAAATTTATCGCAAGGGGAGTAGCCATTATCAATCGCCGCTAAATAAACAAATGGCTTAAAGGTAGAGCCAGCTTGCCTTTTAGCTTGGTTAATATGATCGTATTTAAAGTATTTATAATTAATACCACCCACCCATGTTTTAATATGACCAGTAAAAGGATCTAAAGTCATTAAACCAGATTGTAATATACTTGCATAATAAGCCAGCGAATCGTAAGTAGAAAATGTGGTATCTTTTTCACCTTTCCAAGTGAAAACTTTCATGCGTTTTTTCTCGTTTAATTTAGCTTCTATAGAATCTGTTTGTTCGCCATATTTATCTTGCAAAGTATTGTAAAGTGGTAATCTTTTGGCTAGCGTATTTAAGAAATTAGGAATTTCCACACCATTCTCATCGCGCCAAGGTGCTTCGTTTTGCCAGGTATTTCTAAATCTTTTTTGCAATGTTTTCATCCAATCTTGCATGGCTTCTTCGCCATGCTTTTGCATTCTTGAATCAATGGTGGTGTATATTTTTAAACCATCGGCATATAAATCAAAACCATTGTCATCGCACCATTTTTCGAGGTAATTGGCAACTGCCGTTCTCAAATAAGAATCTTTAGTTTTATCTTTTTCATCATCTTCCGATAAAGATAATTTAATTGGATGCTTTACAATTTGGTTGTATTTACGCTCAGAAATAACGCCATCTTTAGCCATCTGGGCTAATACGATATTCCTTCTTTCTAAAGCCTTTTCTTGTTTTGTTATGGGATTATAAGTAGAAGTAGCCTTTAACATACCCACAAGCAAGGCCGCTTCTTCAGTATTTAAATCGAGGGGTAATTTGTTGAAATATTTTTTTGCAGCTACTTTTATACCAAATGAATTATTACCAAAACTTACGGTATTTAAATACATTTCTAAGATATCTTTTTTATCGTAGAGGTATTCTAATTTTAAAGCTGTAATCCATTCTTTGGTTTTATATACAATGGTTTTTATTCCAGGAATAAACCTAATTAAACCTTGTGAAGTTCTGCTTCGGGTTCTAAAAAGATTCTTTGCTAATTGCTGGGTAATGGTACTGGCACCTCGTTTATCGCCGTTTGCTGTAGACCAAATGCTCGATCCTATTGAATAAAAATCGATTCCATGATGTTGGTAAAAACGCACATCTTCGGTAGCCACCAATGCTTTAAACACAATGGGAGCAATGCTATCGTAAACTACAGGTATTCTATTTTCTTTAAAATAACGACCAATAAGCACACTATCCGAAGAATATACTTCGGATGCAATAGCATAAGGGGGATTTTTTAATTCATTGATGGTTGGTGAATAACCAAATAACCATAAAAAATTAAGTTCCATGGCAATAAAATAAATTGCTATGACCCGAATGCTTTGGTATACAATTTTAACCCAGCGCTTATCCATTAATGAATCCAAATTCTTTTAATAATTGTTCAATTTTTTGTGTTGATTCGGGACTATCCCAATTGTTTTCGATTGCTGGAATGGCTAAAACCTCTTTAAATAGTGCATCTTGCTTAAATCCCATAGCCAATGCATCTTTGTAAGGAGCAGTACCAAAACTTACCAAAGCATATTTAGAAATATAATTTTCGGGATATAGTTTGCTAATTTTTTGCTCTATTTTTTTACGCAATAAAAATTTTTGATCTGCTACTTTATCGCGCATTTCTATAAAGTTTTCTAAAGCCATAGCTGCAATCGCATCTGCATTTGGTTTTCTACTGATTTGAAATTCGGATAAAATGGTTTTCCAATCTCCAGGATATTGATCCATTAATTTGCCTAATTCGAAACAGTCTTCGAATCCTGCATTCATGCCTTGTCCAAAGAAAGGAACGATTGCATGAGAGGCATCGCCTAGTAAGCCTAATTTATCTTCATAAGACCATGGATAGGACCTTACTGTCACTAATGAACCATTTGGATTAGCCATATATTCGTCCACAATTTCAGGCGAAATTGCATATACATCTGCAAAATCTTTGCTTAAAAATGCTTGAACTTGATCTCTTGTTTTTAAAGAATTAAAAGATACGTCTCCTTCAAAAGGAAAAAATAAAGTACAAGTAAAGGTGCCATCCAAATTAGGAAGCGCAATTAACATATAATTATTTCGAGGCCAAATATGTAAAGCTTCTTTTTCTAATAAATAAGTTCCATTGGGTCCAGCTGGAATGGTTAATTCTTTATAGCCTTGATCTAAATAGCTCTGACTATATTCAAATCTTTCTGATTTGGTCTGTAATGCAAGCCTAGCTGCAGAAAATGCACCATCTGCCGATAAAATTAAATCCGATTTTACCGAAGATTTCTCTTTTGTTTGTTGGTCTTCAAAATGACAAATACCATTTTTAATATCTACATCAATGCAATTTTTTTCAAAAGTGATATGAATATTTGGATCAGCATCTGCCAGCTCCATTAGTTTTTTATTTAATCCACCTCTCGATACGGAATAAATAGCTTCGCCTTCTTTACCATAAGGTTGATATTGAACATCGCCATTGGCTTGGTGTAATACACGACCATACATTGGAATACCTACTTTTCTAATTTCGTCTGCTAAGCCAATAGCTGCTAAACCATTGAATCCTCTATGACTCAAGGCAAGGTTAATAGAGCGACCACCTACATATCCTGCTTTTCGCATGTCTGGTCTTTTCTCGAATATGGAAACTTGATAACCTCTTTTTGCTAAATACATCGAGAGTAAAGAACCAACTAATCCGGCTCCAATTAAGGTTACTTTTTTATCTATTGACATCATTTTTTAATTAAATAATTTGACCAAATTTATAAACCTCTTCAAACGAATTGTATAGCGGCACAGGCGCAAAGCGCAATACTTCGG
>CAIMAP010000097.1 GCA_903838995.1 uncultured bacterium
ATGTGTGGTTTGTTGCCAAAATAATATTCAAAATACCTTGCGGAATTGTCGCTACCCGTTGCTATTACTGCATCTACCGCATTTAATCTTTCGGGATAAAATATTTTATTTTTTAATTCGGGAGCTAAAGAAATCAATTTTTCTAAGAGCATTGGAATTAATTGTTGGTCTTGAGAAGATAATTTAATATGCGCTTCGTGCCCCGTAATTAATACCGATAAGATATCGTGAAAGCCTACCATTGGAATATTTCCGGCTAACACCAAACCTACTTTTTTGGGAGTTTGGTTAGGCAAAACACCTTCCGCATTTACCCAATGAGTTAGATTTTCGCTTGTTAATAATTTAGCCCAAGCATCAATAGCCATGCTAACATTTGCCGGATTAAACCAAGCATTATAGTTTGACAAACTATTGATTTTTGCTTTTAATGCTTCATCCTTTGTTGTTAAATATTCCCCTAATCCATTTAAAGCAGCTATTATTTTCATTTTTTATATTTTATTTTGAATTTCTGAAATCAAAAAAAGCACTTTATTGTTATATTTGCAGGGCTGAAATTAAGAAATAAGATACAAATGGCTATTATAATTACCGAAGAATGTATTAATTGTGGTGCCTGCGAGCCAGAATGCCCAAATAATGCAATATATGATGCAGGCGCTGCCTGGAAATTTTCAGAAGGAACCAATTTAAAAGGCTTAATTGATTTTGGCGATGGACATACCATTGATGCAGATCTAGCTCAAAATGCGGTTTCCGACGAAGTATATTATATCGTTCCTGATAAGTGCACCGAATGTGTTGGTTTTCATGATGAGCCACAATGTGCAGCGGTATGTCCGGTAGATTGTTGCATCGATGATGAAAATGTTCGAGAAAGCAAAGACGAATTATTAGTCAAGAAAACTTGGTTGCATCAAGAATAATTTAAAAACAAAAGCATGAACAGACAATTTGCGATCATTACCTTAAGCGTAGTTCCTGTTCGAGCACAAGCCTCAGATGCCGCAGAGCAAATTAGCCAATTATTATTTGGTGAATCGGTCGAGATTTTAGTACAGGAAGCTAAATGGTGGAAAGTGCAATGTTTGTTCGATGATTACATTGGGTGGATAGATCCTAAACAATGTCAAATAATCCCTGCAACTACTTTAAATAGCCCCCAGCAAATTAGCATAGACCGCTTGTCTATGATTAGCAATGGCCATGGCTTGCAGCCAATTAGTATCGGCTCTACATTGCCCAATTTTCAAAATAATTCGATCGCAATTAACGAACATAAATTTACATTTGCGGGACAGACAAATGCCGAAAATCATTTTTCTTTTGCCAACATTTCTGATTTAGCCAAACTTTTTTTAGCAGCTCCTTATCAATGGGGTGGGCGTTCTATATTAGGAATAGACTGTTCGGGCTTTACGCAATTAGTATATAAAATTATTGGCATTAAATTGCCTAGAGATGCCAAAGACCAAGCCTTACAGGGCATAGCAGTTAATTCTGTTGCAGAATTACAAGCGGGCGATTTAGTTTTTTTTGATAACGAAAAAGGCAATATTATTCATGTTGGTATTGCATTAGCAGGCGGCCAAATAATTCACGCATCGGGCCAAGTACGCATTGACCAATTAGATCATCAAGGTATATTTAATCAAGAAACAAATGCTTATACGCATCAACTAAGATTAATGAAACGCTTTGCTGTAAAGGATTAGCGCTGTATTACAAATTCCAAATTTTCAATACCCTATCATCACCAACACTTACTAAAGTATTTTCGAAAGGTGTATAACAAAGCCTGTTGACAGATAGTTTATGGCCATTTTGTTGGCTATTTAAATTTTGTAGTAATTGGTAATTGGCATCGTCCCAAATTTTAACATGTTTATCTCTACTGGCAGATACAATAATTTGTTTTTCGGGTATAGCTAAAATATCGTTGATGGCAAATAAATGTGCAGGAATGGTTTGCACTAATTGATGATTTTTTGCATCCCAAACATTGAGTTGTGCATCTCTAGATCCGGTAACATACTGTTGGGTATTGGTATTAAAACAACTGGAAAAAATAGGTAGGCTATGACCGCTAAGGCTCCCAATTAAATTGACATTGCTTCGATCGTAAGTTTGTAAAAATTGTTCTTTTCCTCCAATTAAACATTCGTTGTTATTCGGGTTTAAAGAAATGGTTCTTAATGTTTGATGGTGAATTTTATAGTTTTTGTTATGGCTGAAGTCCTTTAAATCATATACATTCAGGCTGCCATCTTCCGAAACAGTATAGCAATTTTTTGCGTCAGATTGAATCGAAAAAATAGCAGATTCGTGCGCTTTAAAATGAAATAGTAATTGTTGGCTTTCAAAATCAAATACAGCCAAATGACCTGTTCGATCGCCTGCAATTAAGATATTGGGTTGAGCAACCGAGTGTAAACAATATACGCTGGCTTTCATATGAAAAACTACTTTTAAAAAAGTTTTCTTTTTTAAACTCCATTCTACTACTGCGCCTTCGCCACCAGCAGTAAACACAATATGTGGCTTGCTCGATCCTGCTAAAGCATAGATCGGATGTTTATGACCTACTAAATCGTATGAATGTTTTGCTATAACCATGAATGTTAAATATAGTATATATTTATTATTTTTGAAAAATGAGATTTCTCGGAGTTTTATTCCTTTCTATTTTCCTATTTAGTGCGAAAACAGGTCGCACGCAAGGCGATTTATACGGAGGAATAACGTTTGAAAATTTGACC
>CAIMAP010000098.1 GCA_903838995.1 uncultured bacterium
ATTGAACTATCGTTTCAGCCAATTTTGTGCAATTTATGTGCTAGTTTATATTCTAATCATTTTTTTAATGCTTCAAAAAGATGTTTGGAACAAAAAAGCAAGTTTAAGCTTTACAATAACCCAAAATAATTTGATTAAGAAATGGACTATCCTTTTATTTCTTGTGTTAATTGCCTTAACTTTGCGTTTCTATATTTTATATTATAATGATTATTTATTTTTAAAACCCACATTGATAGATAATACAGCAAGGCATCTTTGTGTTATTGCGTTAATTTGGATCTTCTTATTCATCATAATTTTATCGAATCCAGAAATACTTTACGGTTATTCTTATTTAAAGGCAGAGATCAAAAAAACTAGTTCCAATATCAATACTTACTGGATATTGAATTCAAAAGTTAAAATAAATAACAACCAAGACCAATTGCTAAAGGAAAAAATAAGTGCTAAAATTGAACCATACCTATTTGAATTAAACGAGCTATTACTTAGTAATAGTTATTTTACAAATCCTCAATTTTCTATTAAAGACTTAGCTCAGGTGTTAAATATTCCTATTAGTCATTTAAAGTATATTTTTAAATACCATTCTAAATTATCGTTCTCAGATTATAAGAAAATCTCAAGAATTCAAAATTCATTGGCATTGATAAAAAATAATTATTTAACTACAAACACTTTGGAATCACTATCCAAAGAGGTTGGATTTTCATCCTATAATCCATTCTTTACTTGTTTTAAGGATGTTGTTGGGAAATCTCCTCATCAATACATTTCATCGATAAAGAAGGAGTAAGGTGATCCCATTCTGGGATTACAGGTGCTGCGCACCTGTAAGGGATTACCGGTGCTTCGCACCTTTTGGGATTACAGGTGCTGCGCACCTATAAGGGATTACCTACGCTGCGCTCCGGTGATCCCCGGAAGGGGGAAGCTGAGTCAAAGAAAATTGCCGGTGCTGCGCACCTGTAAGGGATTACCTCCGCTGCGCTCCGGTGATCCCCGGAATGGGGAAGCTGAGTCAAAGAAAAATACCGCAGCCGTCTGACGACGTCTGCTCGACATTTTTTGTTTTCTCGCTTTTGCGAATGAATTCGCAACGCTTGAAAACAAAAAATGCCGTCCCTTACGGGCGGCATTTTTCTTTGGCGGAGAGTGGGGGATTCGAACCCGCGGACCTTTAACAGTCAACAGTTTTCAAGACTGCCGCAATCGACCACTCTGCCAACTCTCCGCCGCAAAAGTACAAAAACAGCCGTCTCTAGCAAATTTTTTTTTGTTAAAACTTATAAATTGCTAAGTATCTTGATGTTAAAATCTGATTTTCTGGCTTAATTTAGCCTATTCTTGAGCGAACAATGCTTTTAATTCGGTTGCGTCTTGTGCTTTCATTTTACCGGCTAATACCAAGCGCAATTGTCTCCTTCTTAGAGCACCATCAAATAATTTTTGTTCCTCTTCCGTTTCAATTTTTACGGTAGGTACGGGAATGGGCCTGCCTGTTTGATCAACGGCTACAAAAGTATAATAGGCTTCGTTGCTTTTTTCTTTGCGTCCTGAAGGGATATTTTCGGACCATACATCAATTCTAATTTCCATAGAAGAATTAAACGAGCGGGTAATTTTTGCATGTATGGTTACAACATCGCCTAATCTGATTGGGGCTTTAAACGAAACATTATCGACCGATGCGGTTACTACAATTCGATTGCTGTGTTTTTGAGCAGCCATTGCGGCACCAATATCCATGAGGTGTAATAACCTGCCACCCATTAAATTATTTAAAGTATTGGTATCGTTAGGCAACACAATTTCATTCATGATGGTATGTGATGCGGAAGCTAGTTTTGCGTTCATAATTTTAAGGTTATATTTTGACTAATACATTTAAAGTGCTGGCTTCGGCTTTGCTTGCAAATAAGGCTTTTGTTGCTGGCCAAACCGATTGAAATAATTCAGATTCTCTATAGTTATTTAAATCATCTTCGGAATCCCAAATAGAATAGGTATAGTATATAGAGGCATCACTTTGGCTGTTCCATAATTCTAAATGTTTACAACCTGGCATATGCCTAATTTTATCTTTTGATTGATGAAAAATAGTTAAGAAATTTTCCACTTCTTCGGGTCTGAAATTCATTTTAACAATTCTAGTGATCATAAAAATTGAATTTGAATTTTTTCGTTGATTCCTAAACCTAATAAACCGCTTGCATCTCCTTTGTTTATAGCTATTTCGAGTTTTCCCGTAATACCAAATAAACAGAGTTTTTCACCCTCTGTTACTTCGCTATAATGCTTGCAAATTTTGGTAATTTTTTCGTTTCTTTTGAATACAATTTCAAAAGGTCTATTTCTAGCAACGGTATCAAAAATTTCTTTGGTGATATTTGAAATTGCATTTCCAAAATTATCAACATGTATAATACTACCTCGAATAATCGAAGGTTCTATAACAGGTTGAATAATTGTTTTGTAATTTAAGTTGGTGATTTTTCTACCAATGATTTCCATTTTACCGCCTTTAGCTAAATGCACTGCAGATTTGGCTAAAATATCTTTGATGGGGAAATGAATAAAATCATCTTGAATCCTTAAATTTATTTTGACAATTTTTTCAATATCTTCTGGATTTAGAAACAAAGAAAATAAACCATTATCGGGGCCAATAAAATAATGTCCTTTGGCTTTTAAGGCAACAAACTTTGCATCTGATTGGTAAGAATTATCAATACTTACCAAATGAACAGTTTCTAATGGAAAATGATAATAGGCATTAGAAAGCAAAAAAGCAGCTTGAATGATTTGATAAGGAGGGATATGGTGCGATATATCAACAATTGTGGCATCTGGCATTGCACTTAAAATAGACCCCTTTACAGCCGCTAAATAGAAGTCTGTGGTGCCGAGGTCGGTAGTAAGTGTAATTATTGACATTTATTAATATCTATTTAATATTGATTCGCTCAAAATTAATTATTTTAGCAACAAAGCATTATAAAAATAGCATTATTAATCATATTATCTTGAACGAAACAACAATTACACTAGAAGGCATCAATCCTATCGAATTTTGGGGAATCGACGATGTCAATTTAAATTTGTTAAAAAAGTCATTTCCAAAGCTTCGAATTGTTGTTCGAGGCGAAGCTTTAAAAGCCATCGGTGACGAAGAAATGCTCCAAAATTTTCAAAAGAAAATAAAAATCTTGATAGCGCATTTCGAAAAATTCAACCAATTAACAGAAGGGGATATTCGTTTAGTTGTTCAGGAGCAGTCGGAAAATAATGACAAAGAAAAAGCGCCTGCAACACCTGCCAATTTTGAAGCGGAGCCTTTGGTTTTTGGACCCAATGGTATAGTGGTTAGAGCGCGTACCAAAAACCAAAAAGTAATGGTCGAAAGTGCTTTGCATAACGATATTTTATTTGCAATTGGTCCTGCAGGAACTGGTAAAACCTATACTGCGGTAGCTTTAGCGGTTAAAGCATTAAAAAATAAAGAAGTAAAAAGAATTATTTTAACTCGTCCTGCAGTAGAAGCAGGAGAAAATTTAGGTTTTTTACCAGGTGATTTAAAAGAAAAAATTGACCCTTATTTAAGACCATTATATGATGCTTTAGATGATATGATTCCGGCTGATAAATTGAAATTATATTTAGAAAACAGAACCATCGAAATTGCGCCACTTGCATTTATGAGAGGCCGAACTTTAGACAATGCATTTGTGATTTTAGATGAGGGACAGAACGCAACCGATATGCAATTGAAAATGTTTTTAACCAGAATGGGCCCAACCGCTAAATTTATTGTAACAGGCGATGTCACCCAAATAGATTTACCTAAAAAATCCATGTCTGGGCTTTTTAATGCTATCACCATTTTGAAAAATATATCGGGTATAGATATTATTTATCTTACCGGAGAAGATGTGGTAAGACATAAATTAGTAAAGAAGATTTTAGAGGCATACGGCGATATTCAATAATTATGTTAATAATTGTTTATTAGTTAACATAAATTAAATCATACAAATTTCGATATTTGTATAAAATATATTATCATCATGACCGCTTTAAAAGAAACTGCTTTTCAATTTCCTCATCAAACGCAATTTTACAAAGGGAAAGTAAGAGACGTTTATACCATTAACGACGATCTTTTAGTGATGGTTGCTTCGGATAGAATTTCTGCATTTGATGTAGTGTTGCCAAGTGCGATTCCTTATAAAGGGCAAGTGCTCAATCAAATTGCCGCAAAGTTTTTAGCGGCTACACAAGATATTATTCCTAATTGGGTAGTGTCGGTTCCAGACGCTACGGTTACGATTGGTAAAAAATGCGAAACATTTCCAGTAGAGATGGTGATTAGGGGTTACTTAGCTGGGCATGCCTGGAGAGAATATGCTGCAGGCAGGAGAGTGGTTTGTGGCGTTGCGCTACCAGAGGGATTAAAAGAAAACGATTTATTACCCGAACCAATTATTACGCCTACCACAAAGGCGCACGAAGGTCACGACGAGGATATTTCTAGAGAGGCAATAATTGCTACCGGTTTAGTTTCGGAAGCAGATTATATTCAATTAGAAAATTACACCAGAAAATTATTTGCAAGAGGCACCGAAATGGCATTAGCAAAGGGTTTGCTCTTGGTAGATACCAAATATGAATTTGGAAAAATAGCTCATCAAATTTATTTAATCGACGAAATTCATACACCAGATTCTTCGAGGTATTTTTATGCCGAAGGTTACCAAGAAAGACAAATTGCTGGAACAGAGCAAAAGCAACTTTCTAAAGAGTTTGTTCGCAAATGGTTAATCGAGAATGGTTTTCAAGGTAAAGAAGGACAATCTGTACCAGAAATGACTCCAGAAAAAGTGAAAGAAATTTCGGATCGTTACATCGAATTATACGAAAAAATTATTGCGGAGAAATTTATTCCGGTAGATAATTCAAATATTGCGCACAGAATAGAAACGAATGTTTTAGCTGCTTTAAAAAATTTATCATGAAATTCGAAATAGATAAACACGAAAAATATGTATTGCTTAAACCTTTAGATATTGAAGAATTAAATTCCGAAAAAGCACCTAAGTTAAAATCGGAATTTAATGCTATCGAAGTGGAAGGCATTAGAAATGTTATTTTAGATCTAAGTAATGTTTATACAGCAGACGAATCGGGTATCAGTGCTATTTTATATGGCGCACGCATGTGTAGGAATAATATAGGTACATTTGTATTGGTTGGCGTGGCAAGTGATTTACAAAAGATTTTAGGCTTGTCAACTACAGAAAACTACCTCAATATTGTACCAACCGTAACAGAGGCCATCGATTTTGTTTTTATGGAAGAAATAGAACGCGATTTAAATAATGAGTTAGGTAATGAATAAATAAAATGGGTGTTTTTGAAATTACTGTTTTAGGAAGTAGTTCTGCAACTCCGGCATACAATAGAAATCCATCGGCGCAAATTATTAATTTGAACGAACATTTTTATTTAGTCGATTGTGGAGAGGCGACGCAAAACCAACTCAATAAATTCAAAATAAAATCTGCAAAAATTGATACCATTTTTATTTCTCATTTACACGGTGATCACTATTTAGGCTTGGTAGGTTTATTATCTACGCTTCACTTAAATGGTCGTACAAAAGAAATGCATATTATTGGGCCTCCAGAGCTCAAAGATATCATCGATTTGCAATTAAAAGTTTCGGAGACGCAATTACGCTTTCCTATTAATTTTAGAGCAACACAGGTAGATTATACCGAAGTCGTTTTTCAAAATAATGATGTAATTGTGGAAACTATTATTCTCAATCATCGCATCCCTACTACGGGTTTTATTTTTAAAGAAGTTACGCGTAAAAGAAAAATAAACACCGAAAAGTTAAGCGAATACGATATTCCATTAGAGTATATTCCATTGCTAAAAAACGGTATAGATTATTGCGATAAATTTGGAAGAACCATTGCGAATGCGGAATTAACTTTTGCGCCAAAACCAGCTAGAACCTATGCTTACTGTTCGGACACTATCTATACCGAACATTTTTTGGATCAAATTGAAGGCATCGATTTTTTATATCACGAATCAACTTTTTTGCATGAATTATTAGCGCGTGCGCAGGAAACCTTTCATACCACTGCATTACAAGCCGCCGAATTAGCAAAAAAAGCAAATGTTAAACAATTAATGATTGGGCATTTTTCTGCCAGGTATAAAGAACTAGATTTATTATTAGCCGAATCTCAGTCTGTATTTCCAAATACTGTTTTAGCTGTAGAAGGGCAGCACTATTCGCTATAGTTATTTTTTCGCTTTTCTAATTTCGCTAGAATCGCTCGGTTCTTTGTACTTTTTATTTTTACCACCAAAAAAAGATAAGTGAACATATCTTTTAGGATTCAATCGTAAATCAACCATTAATTTATCTAAATCTGCAGCAGTTTGATTGATGTTATTATACAATTGCTCGTCAT
This sequence comes from uncultured bacterium, assembly GCA_903838995.1. GTDB lineage: Bacteria > Bacteroidota > Bacteroidia > Sphingobacteriales > Sphingobacteriaceae > CAIKLP01. The sequence goes on from CAIMAP010000098.1 coordinate 6,495, forward strand.
TTACTAATTGGCCTAAAGTACCTTGACCATTATTGATTTTCTCTGTAATGCTTGCAACTTGGGCAATAGCGCGATTTGCGTTATCAATGGTTTGTATGAAATTAACCTTAGCAACAGAATCCGAAATTTGATTCAAATTGGTTAATATGTCTGTAATTTTTTGATTGTTATTTTTAAGATTGCTCGTAATAGATTCGATATTGGAAGTAATATTTGCAAATCGAGCAGATTGAAATTTCACTAATGTGTCAATTCTGGTGGCTGTTTTTTCTAGCGTTTCGATACTTCTTTTAATACTAGAAAAACTTTCATCAATGTTATTTCTGAAATTTGGATTTAAAATAGTTTGGACCGTTATTAAAATAGAATCCATGGTACCCAACAATTTTTCTGCTTTAGCTTTTACAGGTAAAACCTGCGTATTTACTGATTCAGAAAGACTCATCTCCACTTCAGCTAGTAAAGTATCACCTTCTTGATGGTATGTTCTGGCATCGCTAAACAATAAAACAATTGCTTTTGCACCTAATAAATCTTGACTGGCAATTTTAGCGATCGAATGAATGGGGATTTTTATATTGGGCTGTAAAGTCAGCGTCGCAATCACTTCTCCTTTTTCATTTAAATCTAAGGCAGTCACTTTACCCACATTAAACCCATTATATAATATAGCATTCGAAACCTTTATGCCATTAATGTTTTCGTATTTGGCATAATAATCGACAGTGTTGGTGAATAGGTCTTTACCTTTTAAAAAGTTATAGCCTATTATCAATACAGTAATAGCGATAACGGTTAATGAGCCTACTTTGGTTTCGTTTGAAATTTTCACAAATGCTAATTTTGACAAATATAGCTTAATTTTCTTTTTCTAATTCGGTTTTAAATTCAATAAATGCTCTTAAAATAGAACTTGAAATAGCATTTTGGCCACTTTCGGAGGTTAAATACTGCTCTTCTTCTTTATTAGTTAAGAAACCAGTTTCAATTAAAATAGCCGGCATATTGGTTCTCCAAAGCACTAAAAAGCTTTCTTGTTTAACCCCTCTGTTAAATCTTTGATCGGTTTTAGAGAATTGACTTTGGATTTTAGCCGCTAAAGAAACACTTTTATCCAAATTTTCATTTTGATATAAAGAGAAGATAATATAGGCTTCGGTAGATTGTGGATCGAAACCATCGTAAGTGGTTTCGTAATTTTCTTCTAATAAAATTACCGAGTTTTCTCTTTTAGCTACATTTAAATTAGCCTCACTCTTAGACAATCCCATAGCATAGGTTTCGGTTCCATAAGCGCTTTTATTTGGGTTTGCATTACAATGAATACTAATAAAAACATCTGCTTTAGCCCTGTTTGCAATGTTTGCGCGCTCTGCTAATTCAATAAATTCGTCGGTGCTGCGGGTATAAATAACTTTGATATCGGGATTACTAGCTTGAATGGCATCACCTAATTTTAAGGCAACGGCCAGTGTTACATCTTTTTCTTTAGAGAAGGAGCCAAGGCAACCTGTATCATGTCCACCATGTCCTGCATCAATAACCACCGTCTTAATTTTATAGGTATTCAGTGTAAATGAATAAAATATAAAGCTGGTAATTAGTAAAAAGAGTATAAGAATTGATTGACTTAGTCGTTTGAGCATTATAATTTGCTTAAAATTTTGTTACTTCGCATTGCAAAAATAGTATTCATTTTTAAATTGAAACTACTAAAATCGGTATTTCCACTATTGTTAATAAGTTTTTTCGGATCCATAAGTTCTGGAAAGGCTGAACCGAGCTTGTTTTCAAAATCCAATTTTCAATTAGATTCCCTCACTAAATCATTAAACGACCCACTAGAGCCAGATAGTATTCTTTTAAAAACAAAGAAAAAGGCTATTCAATCTAAAATTAGATATAACGCAAAGGATTCTATTGTATATAACTTAAAAAAAAATGAAGTTTATTTATATAATGGCGCCGAGGTTTATTACGAAGACATTATTCTAAAAGCAGCTTTCATAAAAATTGATCAAAAGAATAAAGTGGTTTATGCTAATGGGGTAATTGATTCTACTGGTATACTTAAGGGCAAGCCTGTTTTTACTGAAGGTGCGCAAACCTACGATGCGCAAGAGTTAGCTTATAATTTCGAAACTAAAAAAGGTAAAATTAAAGAAGTAATAACCAACGAAGGCGAAGGTTTTTTACATGCCAACGAAGTAAAGAAGAACGAATTAGACGAAGTATTTATTCGTAATGGAAAATATACTACCTGTAATCAAGCACATCCACATTTTTATATCGCTTTAACAAAAGCCAAAAACACATCCGATAAAACGGTTTCTGGACCGGCTTATTTAGTAATTGAAGATGTACCCTTGCCTTTAGCCATTCCATTTGGATTCTTTCCTAGGTTAAAAGGAAGCTCGTCTGGCGTAGTGATACCAGAGATTGGAGAAGATCGCGTCTTGGGCTTCTTTTTGCGTAATGGGGGCTATTATTTTGCCATCAATGAAAAAGTAGATTTATCTATTAAAGGAGATATTTATTCAAAAGGTAGTTATGGTTTAAGTGGGGTTACGCGATATAATAATCGTTATAAATATAATGGTTCTTTGTCTGCTGGTTTTACCAATCGAAAAATTGGGGAGGCACAAACTGCCGAATATTCTTTAAGTCAAGATTTTTACATTCGTTGGACCCATAACCAAGATCCAAAAGCAATTCCAGGTTCGAGGTTTAGTGCAGCTGTAAATATTGCTTCTAGAAATAATTACCGAAATAATATTACGCCCAATATTCAATCCATCACCCAAAATAATTTATCATCTTCGGTGAGTTATTCGAAAACCTGGGAAGGCACGCCATTTAGTATGTCTAGCTCTTTAACGCATAATCAAAACTTGCAAACCGGACAAGTTAGTTTAGGTTTGCCTCGCGTTAACTTTAGCATGTCTCGTATCAATCCATTTGATTCTAAAAATAGGGTAGGTCCTCAAAAATGGTATCATAAAATTGGCATGAACTATACCCTCGATTTAGAAAATAAAATAGATACCTATGATAGTTTATTGTTTAAAAGTTTAGCCAGTAATCAAGTTCAAAATGGCATGCGTCATAGTTTGCCAATATCAACTTCTTTTAATGTGTTAAAGTACTTTACTTTGAGTCCATATTTAAATTACACAGAACGCTGGTACTTTAATTCCATTGAAAAAAAATGGGATGGTTCAAAAGTTATAACCGACACCCTAGATGGCTTCAAACAAGCTAGAGATTATAGTTTGGGCTTTTCACTTACTACCAGGGTGTATGGTATGTTCAATGTTAATGCATTCGGTATTTCTGCTATTAGACATGTATTTACACCAGCTATTTCTTATTCCTTTAGACCAGATTTTAGCACCGAAAGTTTTGGCTATTATAAATTTGTTCAAACCGATACCAGTGGAAAATTAACGCCTTACTCCATTTTTCAAAATGGAATCTATGGTTCACCTGGTGCAGGAAAATCGAGTTTGCTTTCTTTTTCATTCGATAATAATTTAGAGATGAAAACCAGTAAAGCAGTAGATACAGGTTTGCTAATTAAAAAAGTGAAATTGTTTGAAAGTTTGAGATTAACTGGAAATTATAATTTAGCAGCAGACTCGCTCAAACTCTCTGTAATTAATATAGTTGCACGAACATTATTGTTTGAAAAAGTAAATATAGATTTAAACGCTGCATACGATGTTTATGGCTTACAATTAGATAAATTCGGAAATTATAGACGCATCAACAAAACCCAATACCAACAAGATAAACAATTAGCGCGCTTGGTTGCAGCTACCATGTCATTAAGTACCAATTTAAATCCTGCAGCCTTTAAAAAAGCAAATAGTAACGAACAAGCTGTGAAAATTATTAATCAATTAGACAGAATTGATAATGATTTATTGAACAGAAATACGGTATACTATGTAGATTGGACCATACCTTGGAATATTGCTATTAATTATTTATTAAGTTACTCAAAACCATTAAATACAGCCTATACAAGTAATGCCTTAAATGTTAATGGTGATTTAAGTTTAACTAAAAAATGGAAAGTAGGATTTTCTTCTGGCTATGATTTTTACGCAAAAGACGTCACACTTACCTCTTTAAATATTATCAGAGATTTACATTGTTGGGATCTAACGGTTAATTGGATTCCTTTTGGAACTTATCAAAGATACAGCGTGTTACTAAAAGTAAGATCTTCTGTTTTGCAAGATTTAAAACTCACCAAACGCAGAGAATATTACGAAAGAGATTAGCGATTAAAAACTTTTTTCAAGACAGCAGAAACCCTAGCTGCAGGGTTCTTCCTAATTTGCAATTCTTCTTCTGCAACAACAATAAAAATACCATCTATCGCTTTTTGTGTAGCATATTCGCTTAAATTAGGATTCATTTTTTCTACCATTGGCATTCTGTTATAAGCCATTACTAATTGTTCCCAATATTTGGTTGCACTTACTTTATGTAAAGAATTTTCTACAATGGGTTTGAATTTATCGAGCAATAAAGCCTGTGTATTTTGCTTTAAATATTGTGTAGCAGCATCATCTTTTCCATTCAAAATACTTAATCCATCTGCAATGCTCATGCCTTTAACAGCGTTTACAAATATTGGAGCAGCTTCTTTTGCAGCATCTTCGGCAGCCCTATTTAAGCTCAATAAAAAATCGTTTACTAATTTTTCTTGACCAAAACTCCTTAGCATTTGTTCCATTTTTTTAGCTTCGCTCGGAAAGGGAATATAAAGTTTGGGGTTTTTATAATACCCATCAACTGCAGCAGCAGCTTTGCTTGCATTATTACTTCCTACCGTTAAGGCCTCTCTTAATCCCTCAATAATTTCGTCGTTACTTAAAGGGTTATTACCAGCGTTAACTTGTTTAACAATGCTTTGTCCTTGTTTTTTCAGTTTATTATAGTCAATTTGTGCTACCGAAAATTGTGCAGCAAATAAAATGATGGCTAAGAAATAATATTTTTTCATTTTGTTTTTTTTGATGGTTTACAATTTTAATAATTTTCTTTTGATAAAAACGATACATTTAACAAGATGTTTGCAGAAATAATTACCATAGGCGACGAATTACTCATAGGCCAAGTTGTAGATACTAATTCGGCATGGATGGCCCAAAAACTGAATGCCATTGGCATTCGGGTAAAACAAATCACTTCTGTTTCGGATAATGCAGCACATATTTATAAGGCATTAGCCGAAGCTAAAGAACGAGCAGAAGTTGTGTTTATTACGGGTGGTTTAGGCCCAACCAAAGATGATATTACCAAAAGTGTATTGCTTGATTTTTTTGGTGGCGAATTAGTGATTAATGAACAAGCACTCCAAAATATACATGCTATTTTTGCTAGGTATAATAAACCAGTTTTGCCCGCAAATCACCAACAGGCAGCTATTCCATCTTCTTGCGAAATTATTTTAAACTTACAAGGTACAGCGCCAGGAATGTATTTCTATCAAAACAATTGTCATTATTATTCGATGCCAGGTGTACCTTTTGAAATGATGGACATGATGGAAAATAGCATTATTCCAAAATTAAGTCAAACCTTAAAATTACCTTTTGTTTTACACGAAACCATTCTTACTGCAGGAATAGGAGAGTCTTTTTTAGCAGATTTAATTGAAAAAGAAGAAGCGCAATTGCCATCACATATTCAATTGGCTTTTTTACCTAAATTAGGACAAGTAAGGTTGAGACTCAGTGCACATGGAAATAATCGCATACAACTTGAAGAAGAAATCAACTTTCATAAAAAGGCCATTGCAGCTAAAATACCTGAATATGTAGTATCCTTAACCGATATCAACATAGAAGAAGTTATTTTACAATTGTTAGCAGCACAAAATAGCACCTTAGCCACTGCCGAAAGTTGCACCGGTGGATATATAGGACATTTACTTACTGCAATTCCTGGTTCATCTAAATCCTATTTAGGCGGAGGAATTACTTATTCATACGGATTAAAAGAAAGCGTGTTAGGCGTTAAATCAGACACTTTAAGCCAAACCGGCGCAGTAAGTGAGGAAACTGTAACAGAAATGGTTTTAGGGGCTCTTAAAGCCTTTAATTCAGATTATGCCATAGCTTGTTCTGGGATAGCTGGGCCCGATGGTGGTACACCCGATAAACCCGTTGGAACGGTATGGATTGCCGTTGCAAGTAAGAATAAGGTGCTAGCCAAAAAGTTTTTATTTGGTAATAAAAGAATGCAAAACATTGAAAGAACGGCAGTTAGTGCACTTTACATGCTTTATAGACTCCTCAAAGAGAATTAAAATTGAAGGATAAGCGAAATTCGATTATTTTTGTGCGTTGAAATAAATATTTATTGAAATAAGAATTATGGCTCAATACGAATTACTACTACCAAAAATGGGTGAAAGTGTTGCCGAAGCAACCATCATTAAATGGGTGAAAGCTGCTGGCGATGCAATTGATGCAGATGAATCTGTATTAGAAATTGCAACCGATAAAGTTGATTCGGAAGTGCCTTCACCGGTTGCAGGAACTTTGGTAAAGACTTTATTTAACGAAGGTGATGTAGTAAAAGTGGGTGCCGTAATTGCAATTATTGAAACCGAAGCCGGTGCTGTAGCAGCTGCACCTGCGGTGCAAGCTCCAGTAGCTGTGCCAACTGCAATCCCAGGAATTGCCTTAACCGAAGCAATAACAGATAGTCCAAGAATTTCGAATGCAGAAAACAGATTTTATTCTCCATTAGTTAAAAGCATTGCGGCTAGCGAAGGATTATCTCAACAAGAATTAGATAGTATAGCGGGATCGGGTAACGATGGTCGTGTAACTAAAAATGATATATTAAATTATTTAAGTAATAGAAAAGCTGGAACAGCGCAAACGGCTCCAACACCTGCGGTAGCAGCAGCTCCTGCGGCAACGTTAACGGCTCCAACTCCAGTAGCAGCTAGTACTTCAGAAATTAAAATCAATACACCAAATATAACAGTACAAGCAGGCGACGAAGTCATAGAAATGGATCGCATGAGAAAACTCATTGCCGACCATATGGTTATGAGTAAGCATGTTTCTCCTCATGTTACTTCATTTGTAGAAGCCGATGTAACCAACATTGTTAGGTGGAGAGAAAAGATTAAAAAAGATTTCGAGAAAAAAGAAGGAGAGAAAATTACTTTTACGCCGATTTTTATTGAGGCATTGGTTAAAACAATCAAAGATTTTCCAATGATCAATGTTTCTTTAAATGGTACACAAATCATCAAAAGAAAAAATATCAATATAGGCATGGCAGCTGCATTGCCTTCTGGAAATTTAATTGTTCCAGTTATTAAAAATGCAGATCAAATGAATTTAATTGGCATCACTAAAGTGGTAAACGATTTAGCCAATCGTGCAAGAAATAACAAATTAACTCCAGATGAAATTTCTGGCGGAACTTATACTTTAACCAATGTGGGTTCTTTCGGAAATGTAATGGGAACGCCTATTATCAACCAACCTCAAGTAGCTATTATGGCAGTTGGTGCGATTAGAAAAATGCCAGCGGTAATTGAAACTCCAGATGGAGACATGATTGCCATCAGACATAAAATGTATTTATCTCATTCTTACGATCACCGAATTGTAGATGGTGCATTAGGTGGACAATTTGTTCGTCGTTTTGCAGATTACTTAGAAGCGTTCGACGCTAATAGAATTTTATAAAATAGATGTCACATACACACGACGACCTCCTTCAATTATTGCAAAATAATAAGAATTGGGTAAATGAAAAATTAGGTATTCGTACCGATTTTTTTAGCCGATTAAAAGGCATACAAACACCGCAATACTTATGGATTGGCTGTTCTGATAGTCGTGTGCCAGCTAACGAAATTGTTGGATTAGAACCAGGCGAATTATTTGTTCATAGAAATATTGCAAATGTAGTGGTTGCCTCAGATATAAACTGCATGTCGGTTATTCAATATGCCGTTGAAATTCTAAAAGTAAAACACATTATTGTAACAGGACATTATGGTTGTGGTGGGGTAGATGCAGCCATGCAAAATCAATCATTTGGATTAATGGATGCTTGGTTAGCCAAAATCAAAGCTGTTTATCAAAAACATCAACAAAAAGTTGATCAATTACCTAATCCGGATGATCGTTTACATTTAATGTGTGAGTTAAATGTAAGAGAACAAGTGTTAAATGTTTGTCAAACTTCCATTGTTCAAAATGCTTGGAAAAATCAACAATCCTTAACGGTACACGGTTGGATATTCGATATTTCGGATGGGGTTTTAGTAGATTTACATACTACTATAGACGAACCGGGTAATTTATCTCAATACTAATTGAACCGTATTTCTACTTCTTTGCTCAATTAATACTTCTTTGTTTTTACTGATTTCGTCTATGCTTGCTTGATTATAATGCCTTAAGGTGATTAAGGAAAGCGATTCATTATAATAAACTTTAAAATCTGGTTTTAATACGGCAATAATTTGATTCAATTTTTCTTCGTGATAGTCAAAGCAACAAGTCCAGGTCATGGCTGAGTTTTGCATGGTATTAATTTTGATATTTGCTTTTGCAAAATGTCCTAAAATGGTACTTAAGTTTTGTTCAGAAATAAAAGAAAAATCTCTACTCGAAATACTCATTAAAACTTGCTCCTTTTTTACAATAATGGTAGGAATGGAATAAGTCATTTGATCAAATTGTCCAATATGAGTGCCCGTTCCGGCATGATCTAAAAATGGTTTTACATACAAGGGAATGAGCTTATTTTGTAGGGGTTTTATCGTTTTAGGGTGAATAACGGTTGCACCATAATATGTCATTTCTAGTGCTTCTGCATAAGGAAGGCGCTCGAATTTTTCGGTTTTCGGAAATAATTTAGGATCGGCATTTAATACGCCATCCACATCTTTCCAAATAGTAACCGATGTGGCATTTAAACAGGCAGCAAAAATGGCTGCAGAATAATCGGAACCTTCGCGACCTAAAGTTGTCGTAAAATTCTCGGATGTGCCACCAATAAATCCTTGTGTTACAATCATTTTTTCGGACAATAATTTCGGGAAATCTTGTTGAATTAATGCGCTAGTTTCTTCCCAATTTACTTTTCCTTCTTGGTAATTATTATCTGTTTGAATATAACTTCTGGCATCTACCCAAATGCATGGTAACCCAGTATAATTAAGGTATTCAGCTATAATTTTAGTAGATAATATTTCGCCTAGCGATACAATTTGATCGTATATAAATGCGCTATTTTCGTGAGGAGGTTCTTCTAAAATCCAATCTAATTCTACAAATACATTTTCAATTTCATTGATTAAATGGGTATTGCTTTCTGCAAATAAATCATTTATTATTTGAAGATGCATTTGTTTAATGGAAAGTACTTTTGAAGATAAATCTGCATTGGCATTTCTAAAACTTTTGCAAACTTCTTCTAAGGCATTGGTAGTTTTTGCCATCGCAGAAACCACCATAACGGTTTCTTTAGTGCTTTGCTTACTTAGTAAAACGCTAATGTTTTTAACTGCTTCGGCATCTTTAACAGATGCGCCTCCAAATTTAAATACTTGCATTTGATGAGTTGATTTGTTCGGTTGTTAAACTACAGTTGATCCATTCTGAATCAAAACTGCTTGCATATTTTTCATAAAATTGAATTGCTTTTTCGTTCCAATCAAGCACTTGCCATACAATTCCTTTTAATTCTTTTGTTTTTGCTTCTTCGATTAATTGATTCATTAATAGTGTGCCGATGCCTTTGCCTCTGGCATTTTCGGTTACTAAAATATCTTCTAAATACATTCTACTACCTTTCCAAGTAGAATAGCGAATGTAATATAAGGCAAATGCATCTATTTGTTTGTGTTCATTTTCATGAACAAAAGCCCACCATACGGGGTTTTCGCTAAATCCGGCGCTTTGCATTTCTGCTAATGTTACACTTACTTCGTTTGGTGCTTTTTCAAAAACAGCCAATTCTTTAATCAAAGTTAAAATGCTTGGACAATCCGAAATTACTGCTCGTCTGATCATTTATAATTAATTTCTTGGCACAATTTTAATTTCTTCTTCTCTTACTTGTTTGTTTTTTCTAAACGGTCGGATAATTAATCGGGTACCATTATCGTAACTAAAGTAATTCCAGATCCAATTTATTAAAACTATTAATTTATTTCTAAATCCTACTAAAAATAATAGGTGTAAAAACATCCAAACAAACCATGCGAATACACCCTGAAACCTAATGAGTGGTAAATCGACCACGGCTTTGTTTCTTCCTATAGTGGCCATGGCGCCAAGGTCTTTAAATTTAAAAGCGGTTAAGGGTCTATCGTTTACAATATTGATGATATTATGCGCAAGGTTTTTGCCTTGTTGTATGGCAGCTTGTGCCACACCCGGATGTCCATTAGGATAGTCTTCTGATTGCATCGCACATACATCGCCAATGGCAAATATATGTTCGTAACCAATCACCGTATTGTATTGATCAACTATTAATTTACTTCCTCTTTCGGTTAAATCGCTGTCTAATCCAGCAATGGTGGCGGCTTTCACGCCAGCCGTCCAAATCAAATTCGAAGTATTTAAGATTACTCCACTTTCTAAGGTTGCGTTTAAGCTATTATAGCTCTTCACAGAATCATTTGTTCTTACCCGAACGCCCAACCCTTTCAAAAATTCTTCCGCGCGTTTAGAAGCCTGTTCAGACATGCCATTTAATAACCTAGGCGCACGCTCTATGATATTAATCTGCATTTTACTCAGATCTAAATCTGGGTAATCATTTGGTAACACATGTAATTTTAATTCTGCTAAGGCACCCGCTGTTTCAACACCGGTAGGTCCTCCGCCAACAATCACAAAATTCATTAATTGTGCTTGTTCTTCGGGTTTATCTTTTAACAATGCCTCTTCGAAATTTTGTAAAATCAAACTCCTTAAATTCAATGCTTCTGGAATACTTTTCATTGGCATCGAATTATCTTTGATTTCTTGATTGCCAAAAAAGTTTGTTTTAGATCCAGTAGCAATCACTAAAAAGTCGTAAGAAATTTCGCCAATACTCGTTAATATCGTTTTCTTTTCGGGCTGAATTAAATCTACCCTGGCCAATCTTACAATTATATTTTGATGGTGCTTAAATATTTTACGCAATGGAAATGCAATGGAATCTGGTTCCAAACCACCAGTGGCTACTTGGTATAATAGGGGTTGAAAGGTATGGTAATTGTGTTGGTCTAAGACCAGTACTTGAACCTCTTTATTTCTCAGTTTTTTGGCAACTTGAATACCACCAAAACCACCACCAATAACAATTACACGGGGAAAAGATGTTTCGGGAATTTCTAGGGCCATAGCTTTTAATCAAAAAAGGCCCATCGTTAGATGGGCCTTTTAAATATAATTGATCAATTAAGATTTATTGATATTTTTTTTATTGAATTCAACAATTACTGGAGATGCAACGCAAATAGAAGAGTAAGTTCCAAATATTACACCTACTAATAAGGCGAATGAGAATCCTCTAATAACTGCACCACCAAAAATAAACAATACCAATAAAACGAATAATACGGTTAAAGCGGTAATGATAGTTCTACTCAATGTGCTATTGATTGCATCATTAATCACTTCGTCCATTTTATCTGTTTTAGCATGGTGTAAGTTTAAGAACTCTCTGATACGGTCAAATACAACGACTGTATCTGTTACAGAATAACCCACAACGGTTAAGATTGCAGCAATAAATGCTTGGTCAATATCTAATGAGAAAGGTAAGTAACCATTAAATAAAGAGAAGAACGAGAGTACTAAAAGCACATCATGCGTTAAGGCAACTAAAGCAGCAATACTGTATTGCCATTTTCTAAATCGAATGAAAATATATAAAGCAATAATAATGATCGAGAAAATTACGGCGTATACAGATTTAGTTTTGATATCGTTCGCAATAGTAGGACCTACCTTTTGTGAACTAATTACTTCGGCATTTCCAGCGTTAATACTTACTAAACCTTCTTTTAAAACTGATTCTACTTTTGCATCAGTTTCATCCGATTTTTCATCAATTAAATAAGAAGTTGTAATTTTTAAAGTATTGTCGTTACCAAAAGTTTTTACATCTGTTGTGCTTGCAAATGCTTTATCTAAAGCTTCTCTAGCATCATTGGCTAATACTGATTTCTCAAAACGAACTACATAAGTACGACCACCTTTAAAGTCTACACCTAAGCTAAATCCTCTAGTAAACATAGAGATTAAACCAGCTAATATGATCGTTCCAGAAATTAGGTAAAATACTTTTCTGTTTTTTACAAAGTTGAAATTTGCGTTTTTAAATGTATTTGCACTAAAAGGATTAGAAAATTTAATCATTTTATCTTTACTCAACATCCATTCAAAAATTAATCTTGTAATGAAAATAGAAGTAAATAACGATGTTAAAATACCAATGATTAAAGTTGTTGCGAATCCTAAAATTGGACCAGAACCAAACAATGCCAATACAACACCCGATAAGAAGGTAGTTAATTGAGAGTCTAAGATAGAAGGTAGTGCATGTTTGAAACCATCTGAAATAGCTATTTTTAGCGATTTGGCATGATTTAATTCTTCTCTTACGCGTTCGTATATTAACACGTTAGCATCTACCGCCATACCCAATGTTAACACGATACCTGCAATACCTGGTAAGGTTAATACAGCACCTAAAGAGGCCAATACACCCATTAAGAAAAACACGTTAACAAATACCGCAAGGTTGGCTACAAAGCCTGCATTGTTGTAATATGCAACCATGAATAATAACACCACAATTAAGCCTAAAATACTTGACATTAAACCATTGTTGATGGCTTCTTTACCTAATGATGGACCTACAATTGCTTCTTCAACAATTTTAGCTGGAGCCGGAAGTTTACCTGCTTTTAATACGTTGGCTAAATCTTTTGTTTCGTTAACAGTGAAGCTACCAGAGATAGTAGAAACACCACCTCCAATTTCGTTCTGAACCGTAGGAGCAGAGTACACGGTATTATCTAATACAATGGCAATAGAGCGTTTGTTGTCTTTATCTGCAGCAGCTTCTGCCGTCATGCGTTTCCAAGTTTTTGAACCTTCCGAATTCATCACCATCACTACTTCTGGTAAACCTTTTTGGTCTATGTCTGCGCGTGCATCTACAATTACATCACCTTCTAATGGAGCTTTGCCATCTCTTGTGTTTGTTTTAATGGCGTATAATTCAAAAATATTGTTTTCGTTGATTGCTTTAACCGCCCACAAGAATCTAACATTTGTAGGAAAATTAGCCCTTACTTCTGGCATTGCTAAAATAGCATTTACCCTTGCTGTATCTTTTTGTTTAGCCAAACCAATAACAGGGCCTTGTTGTAATACTTGTTGGCCTTGCTCATTTTGTGCAAGATTTGGAGTTAAAATGGCAAATAAAGGATTGTCTTTTGCAAAGTTTTCGAATGATTGATCTTTTTTAGCAGTGTCTTTGCCTGCAGTATCTTTACTAACTTTACTTAATAAAGCTAAATCATTTGTAGCAGTATCTTTTTTAGTTTCTGTTTTACTAGCAGATGCTACAGCAGTTGTATCGGTTGATTTAGAACTAACCGATAATTTACCTTTTAATGCCA
>CAIMAP010000099.1 GCA_903838995.1 uncultured bacterium
ATTCCACATTTGTCCCACATAAAACCAATTGATGCTTTTTCATTAAATTTAAGCCATGCTCGTAAGCAGTTACATAATTATGTTGCCCAGCATTTACGGTGTCTATTAGATGGTAATTAGAAACGCAATGAACACCATAGTTTAAAGAATCATATACGCGATGTATATCTGCCGCAGTTCCGCTGCCATTGGTAAGGCCATTCCAAGCATTTGCATGTGCATGAAAATTGCATTTTTCCCAATTTGCAGCTTTAATATTTGCATAAGGATTGTAGATCTTTTTTCCCTGAAAAGCTTTTGGGTTTTGCTTAAATTCAAATCTCGTACAGAAAAAAAATTGCGAAATTACAAGCCAAATAAGGCCAGATAAAAACAAAACCAGAAAAATGCGAGACACTTTCATTTAATTCAATAGTAGATAAATGGTATTTACTATGAATTAAGGAAATGTTAAATGATTAAATAGGCTTAAATATTAACGAGCAACTCTTCGGCTAAGCCAAAGCTCAGTGTCATTCCTGCGCCACCTACCCCATTAATAACATACACATCTTTCAATGGATTTAAAAAAACTTCTGTATTTCCATCTGTCATTTTAGGATAAATACCATTCCAAGTTTGTGATAATTTCCAATCTGATATATTCATAAACGTAGCCAAATAATCTAATACATATTTGTTTAAATGCGCTCGATCAAATGGATCAAAAGTTAAGCCATATTCGTGTGTATCACCAACAATTAATTCGCCATCATCATTTTGCGAAACCATTACATGTATGCCATTTGCAATATATTCTGGATAATCTAATTGGTAACGTTTCTTTAAAACAGCTAAACTGTTAGCCGCCTGAAAGCTAGTATAATGTATTAAAGATAAGCCTCCACAAACCGAAGTGTTGATTCTGAAATTTGGATCTTGGTGAACAAATCGCATCATTTGCAATTTACATTTGGTAATGGACACATTTGAAAATGAAGCGGGAAATAATGTTTCGAAATCTGAGCCGCTACACAATATGATTAAATCTGCTTCGAATATTGTATTACCACAAAAAACTTTCCCTGTTTCGATGCGACTAATGGCCATATCCCAATAAAATTGAACAGCTAGACCCTTTGCTAAAAAACTGGCAACAGCCGGAATAGCTTTAGGCGAATTCACAATCATTTCGGAATCCGAATACAAACCACACAACAATCCATTTGTATTGATGCCATTATATTTTGAATTAATTTCTGCTGGGCTTAACAATTGCACTGCTCTACCTTGGGTAGTAAATATTTCGTAAAGTTCTGTTAATACCAATTGCTCATCTGCATTGTAGGCCAAATGGATACTTCCGCATTCGTCGTGCCATATATTAGCTGCCTTTGCCACATCTTTCCAAATTTCGCGGCTCCGCATTGCTCTATTTAGCATAGTGCCTTCTGGTTGACCAATGGGCCATACCATTCCAAAATTTCTAATAGAGGCTCCTACTGCTTTGCTCGAACGTTCAAAAACTTTTACCTGAAATCCTTTAGCAACAAGTGCTCTTGCTGTGGCTAAGCCTACTATACCTGCTCCGATTACAATTGCATTTTTAGACATATTGATTTTTTAATTTTTTACGATGAATAATAAAAGTAAAAGTTATTAATATAATTCCAACAATTCCTGCAGAATAAAAAATAGTAGTAAAAAAAATATTCCATTGGTAATGTATAGGCAATAATTCTTTTATCAATAAAACCAAAACCGTACCTAAATAACCAAAAGCGTCGGCTATGTACATCACAAATCCTACATTTCCATTTATTTTATACACCGCAATAAATCTTTCGAAATACAAACAATTAAATGGTAAATAGGAAAAATACAAACCGGTGGTCGAGATCACCATCCACGTAAATGGATCTATTGCCTGAATGTTATATAAAAAAGTAGCACCGAGCAATAAGCTCAAACCTACTAATACCAATATGTGAATCCATTTAAATGCAGTGTAATTACTTTTGAAAAGAAAAAACAATGCAACGATGATTAATACAATAATAGAAACCAGTGTACTGGTTTGTGCAAAAATTCCCACTTTATCTGCATAGCCATTTTCGATCCAAAATTCGTTGGCAAAATCTTCGATAAAATCGCGAACAATGGTAAAAACTGCATAAGAAATAACAATTGGAATAAGCACATTTTTAAATTTTTTGATAATTTCTAATTGTTCTTTTCGCGAAATTGGTTTGCGTGCTGTTCTTTGTTCAATATCTTTTACTGTGGGGTTTGGCGAATGATCTAATATCCAAACTGCAAATAGAAAAGGAATGATAAAAATAGATCCTGTTAAAAATGGCATCCACCAATCGCTCACTTGTAAATCGATGATCATCCATTTACCCAATGTTTTAGCCAATCCAGAGGCAAAAATAAAACTAGTCACTAAAAAAGCGCCCATAATTTCTGTTGTTCGCCTGCCCTCTAAATAACCAAAGACTAGGCCAAAAACAATACCTAATGGCAAGCCATTTAGAAACATAAAAATTATATTGTAAGGGCTCGGAACAATGGCGAATAAAAACAAAGTAAGCCATGCAATGACAATACAAGCAACTAATGTAATGGCCCTATTTTTTGGATTAATTTTTGCGATATATGATATGCCAAAAAATTTGCTGAACATGTAACCAATTACTTGTGCAATAACTAAGCAAATTTTATAATTGATTCCTAAGAAAGTGTGGTTGTTGTATGTCCCTACTGTGAATGGTTTGCGGAATCCGTACATAGAGGTATAGACCACAAATGCTGCTGTAGATATAACCAATACAGTTAAAAACTTATTGGAATTAAATGCCTTTAATAATGATTCGTTTTTATTGAATTGCAAATAATTTTGCATTATAAATGAATTATCGGAAGCAAATCTATTAAATTATCAATGATGTAATCTGGATTTGCTTGGCTTAACTGTTCTCTTGTTTGTGCACCAGTTGTAATACCTATAGTGATGCCACAATTCGCATTTTTGCCTTCTAAAATATCAATTGTTGAATCGCCAATTTTTAAAACTGATTGGGCATCATCGATGTTAAAATGTGATATGGCTTTAATGATCATATCAGGATGCGGCCTGCCATTGGTAACATCTGTAGCCGTTACCAATAAATCATAATGTATAGATTGAAACCAATTTAATTTATTGAGTAATTTGGTTGCGGTGAGTCTATCATATCCAGTATTTAAAACAATATAAATACCCTGGTTGTTTATTTTTTCGAAAACAATTTCTGCATTATCTTTTGCCGAAATAAAAGCATGTTCGTATGCAATTTCTAAATTATATTTAAACTTATTGTATAATTTATCAATAGTAATACCATCGATTTCTTCGACATGAATTACTTTTAAAATATCTTCAATTGCATTGCGCTTTTCTTTACCTGCACCATGCTCCAACACTTCTTCGAGCGTGCACTCATATCCATTCTGAACAATGGTTAATAACAAACTTTTATAAACAAGGTTGTTTTCTTCGATGGTGGTGCCTGCCATATCAAACACCACAAGTTTAATTGTATGATTCATATTACCTTAATAAGTGATTCAATAACATTGATTCATAATATTCTACAGCCACAATTTGCATGTGTTCATCTTTAGCCAATTCATCTATTTTTCTAATCTGAACATTCTCTTCGAAATAAGGACGATTTTCGAAATCCGATACTTCTTGGTCGCTCATCAAACCACCTTGTAATTTTAAGGTTTCGATACTTGCATGTGATAATTGATCGTAATAATTTTGAAATTTAGTACACAAATACCTTTTCGCTGCAACATGATTTTCTACTGCAGAAATTACCAATTCAGAAAATCCGTTTTCGCGTAATAATGCTGCACCTAGTAAATCGTGGTCTTTAATGCCAAATCCATTCATGTCATTTTCTGGCGTCATCTCAACACATACATGTCCAATGTCGTGCAATAATGCAGCAATGACCAATTCGTCTGCATAACCTAACTTTTGCGCAATCATGGCACTTTGCACCATGTGTTGGTATTTAGTTACTGGTTCTCCGATATACATATCGTCTCCTTTTTTATTGAAAAGTTGAATAATCAATTCAACTACTTTTGCCGCCGCTTCTTTTTCCATTTGTCTTAAAAAAAAGCAATAGAGGCTGAATAAACAACCTCTATTGCTAATAAAATTTATATTACTAATTGGGGATTATTTAATAATCCACATTTTTTCGTTGATACCATCATTACCCGCAAATTGACTAGTAATTGCACTATTTACATTTGCAGAGTTTACTGATTTTTCAGAAACAGGATATTGGAATCTCAAAGCAACACGCTCAGAATTACCAGATCCAGGACCTGTTAAGAAAGTAGGTACATTGGTTCTTCTCCAATTGTAATATGCTTCCCAACCACTATTTTGGTAAAAAGCAAAGTACTTTTGTGCTAAAATTTGATTTAAACCATTAGCACCACCTTGGTATTGAACAGTTGGTTGAGCATAATATGTAGCCCAATCAAAATTAATAGTAAACGATTCTGATTCTGTTAAAGTACCCCCAACTTTTTGGAAGATAACAGTATTTGCACCATCTTTAATTCCATAGAAATTATGAGAAGCTTTGATACCATCTTGGTACCAAGTTTCTGCATTGCCACCAATCCAACCTCTGTTAATTGCTTCAGCCATGTTGAAACATAATTCTTGGTAACCAATTTGAATACAATCTTCAGCAGTATAGGTACTGTAATATCTTTTACGATTAATAAAAGAATACAAACCTTTACCTGCTTTAGCACTCATATCGCCTAAATCTTCTCCACTACTTGCACCGTTAAATGCTGCAAAAGAATTTTTTGCTGCACCTGCTCTAACCAAAGAATCTGCTGGTTCTGCAACCATAAATACGCGTGGATCTTGAATAGTGATTAAGTTATTTAAATAAGTAGCAGACATATTATAACGAGCTGCATCAAATCCGTAAGAATCTGGACTTGTTGGATACTTGTTAAATGCGCCATTAAATTTGTAAGATAAATTATCAGCCATACTTCCAAACACTGGGTAAGTAGCTGGATTGTTAATAACCGCTTCAAATTTTTGTTTGATATTTAAATCTGCATCCGACTCATATTTACTCAATTGAATCAAAACTCTTAACTTAAAGGTGTTAACTGCTTTTCTCCAAGCGGATAAATCGTTGTTATAGTAAATATCACCAATCAATACATAATTACCTGTTGTAATTACTGTATTCATATCTGCATTCGCTTCCTCTAACCAAACCAAAATTTGTTGAAACACTTCTTTTTGTGTATCGTATTTTGGAGTTGTATTAGCGATGCCTTTTAATGCTTCAGACAAAGGCACATCTCCTACTTGCATAGTTAAGTTATAATACAAATATGCTTTCATGAATTTAGCAATAGATGTATATGCGTTTGGTGCAGCAATGTTTTTAGTAGACTCTTCTTCCATTTTCTTCACATTATTTAAAGTAGAATAAGTGCTGTATGAGATATTTGTCCAGTTATATTCTTGGTCGCCGTAATATGCGTAATTGCAGCAATAGAATTGGTTCCAACGTTGTGGGTCTGAAAATGGACCACTGTTGATATCCGATAAAATACCAGTTAACAATAAGTTTGGTGGTACTTCTGTCGCTCTGTTCGGATCGAATTGTAAGTCATCAAAATCTTTCTGACAAGCAGTCATGCTGATAGTGACAATACATGTTATAAATAAAAATATCTTTTTCATATTATTTTTTTTTAAATGCTTTTTAGAATGTTAAGTTCAAATTGAATCCGTAGCTTCTAGTTGTTGGTGTTTGTAATCCAGAACCAGATTGTGAATTATTATACTGATCAATATCAACATCGTTAAACTTATTGTCTTTCATGAAGTATAAAACATTACGTGCAACTAATGAAACTGATGCACTTTCGATGAATGACTTCTTCAAGAATTTAGCAGGTAACTGATAAGTTAAAGTAACCTCTCTCAATTTTAAATAAGTTTTGCTCATCATGTTAGCTTCAGGAATACTGTTCAATCTACTTACATAATCTTGTGCATAAGTTGCAGTAGAATTATTAGCGAAAGTTAAATCACCGTAGTTTGTAATTAGACCAGTAACTGGATCAAACTGAATAGCAGCTCCATTAGCAACTTGAACACCTTCGCCGATATATGATTTAAGACCTAAGTAATCTTGGTAACGAGCATCACCCAATGCACCTTCTGTAGTTTCGATATGACGACCACCTTGCATGGTTTTCTTTCTAACATAATCTTCCATTACACCACCAAAACATCCGTCAAATTGGAATCCTAAGGTTACATTTTTGTAATCAACTTTGTTGATGAATCCTAAAATGAAATCTGGATTT
The DNA here is from genome assembly GCA_903838995.1 of uncultured bacterium. GTDB lineage: Bacteria > Bacteroidota > Bacteroidia > Sphingobacteriales > Sphingobacteriaceae > CAIKLP01. The sequence continues at coordinate 6,403 of CAIMAP010000099.1, forward strand.
GAATTACCAGCATATTGTGCAACTGGCATCACGATAGGACGTCCACCTGCATCATTGATAATTTTACCATCTTGTGTACGTGCAAATTTCTTAATATAAACTTCGTCTGTACGGCTACCTACTTTATAGAAAGTATTTAAAGCTTGAACACCAGCTGGTAATTCAACAAACGTTTCTTTGAATGTAGACCAGTTTAACATTGTTTGCCAAGTTAAACCAGATTTAGATTTAGATTTATATGGAGTAGCACCAACGGTAACTTCAAAACCTGTCTTTTGAGTTTTAGTTGCATTTAAAGTATAGTTGCTATAACCAGAAGCTTGTGAAATTTCTTTACTAAAAATTTGTAAACCATCGATATAATTAAAATAAGCCATATCGACATTTAATTTATTTCCAAATAATTTTGCTTCTAAACCTACTTCTTTAGATACTCGGTTATCTGGTTTAATTTCTCCATCAATTAATGAACTAGTGTATCTAGCTTCTGATGTGTTATTATAACCAGGCGTTACGTTGTAAACAGAACTATTTGCATAAGAAGGGCCACCATAAACTGAATTATATTGTGCACCATATTCTAATGGAAAGCTGCTACCTGGTGTTGAACCAATTGTATTAGATACAAAGTTTCCACTTCCACGTACTTGTGCGTAAGATGCCCTTACTTTTACTAAATCAATTGCTGAAGGCATATCGATGTAGTTATTTAAAATAGTAGTAGCATTAATTGAAGGATAGAAGAATGTATTATTTGCAGCAAATAATGCAGATGATTTATCTACACGACCTGTTGCGTTAATATTTGCGAATTTACTTAGAGAGAAATCGACAGATGAGAAATAACTTTGAACAGACATGTCTGATCTGAAGTTATACACTTTTACTGGATTACGACTGTTCGTGAATGAATACACATTTGGAACGTTTAAGTAATCGGTAGTTGCAAAATTTGAATTGTAAGTGAATGACCTGATGTTACCACCCACTAAACCATTTACATCGATGAAATTAAACAATCTATTTGTTTTGAATTTTGCAATAAACTCTGAATTGTTTTCGAATAATGATCTTCTATCTTCGCGATAATCACCTTTGCCTTCTTCTCTTCCGTATGGATGTGCAGAGAATGGCATTTTTTCTGTTCTTAAAATATCATAAGTAGAAATAGAAGTTCTGAACATTAAATCAATAAAATCATTTGCTTTATAGTTCAACGAAGTATAACCGTAGACATCATTTTTTTGATGACCTCTTAACCACTCATAACTCATGAAATATGGGTTATGGTATCTTTGGTACTCAGCATATATAGACTGAACACCTTCTTTACCTTCTTGCCAATAATCTTTCATATCGTCGATATTCCAATCCGCTCCACCCCAAATGGTGATATTATAAATCACACTATTTGGACCGTAGTTAACATCTGGAATATTTTTTGTGTATTGTCTGTTGTAGTTTAATGTTGCATCTAAAGTCAGTTTTTTGTTAAACTTCAAAGTAGATGTCATATTGAAACTATTGGTATTTAAATCTGTATTTGGAATAATTCCTTTTTGATATGTTTGACCGTAAGAAACCCTTAAGTCATATTTATCGCCTGAAGATGATACTGCTAAATTGTTACTTGTTAAAGCACCAGTTTGAATAAATCTTTTCAAATTGTCTTTACCTCTAGCAGTCCAAGGTGTTGCGATACGCTCACCAGTAATAGGATCGATTGGACTATCGTATTGTTTAATTAACTGGCCTTCGAATTTTGGACCCCAAACATCGTAATCATTGTCGTTTGTTCCTCCACCTTTACCATCTACGAATGAATATTTACCGTGATCACCAGGACCGTAAAGATCTTGTGTTTTAGGCAATGCAATAAATCCTTTGTTAAATTGTGTACTATTATTGTATTCTACAGTAACCCCTTTATTGTTTTTAGTACCCTTTTTAGTAGTAATAACGATTGCACCATTTTGTCCTCTGTATCCATATAATGCTGAAGCAACTGGACCTTTTAATACAGTATATGTTTCGATATCGTCTGAATTGATATTCCAAGTATCCGAAGTAATTGGAACACCATCTACTACATATAAATTAATAGCACCACCTCTTAATTGAATATTAGGTGAACCTAATAATTCAGCAGATGTTCCCACATTTAATCCAGCAACTTTACCTACTAAACCATTCATTGCGTTTGGTTCTCTTGCTTTTGTTAAATCTTTAGCACTTACATCTTGAGTAGAATAACCAATAATCTTTTTGTCTTTCTTAATACCCAATGCAGTAACCACTACATCTGTAATTTGACTTGAAGATGATTTTAACTTGAAGTTGTAAGTAGTTACACCTTCTCTAACTGTTTCGGTTACTTTATCATAACCGATAAAAGTAATCTCTAATTTATCTCCAATATTACAAGATAAATTAAATTCTCCTTTTTCGTTTGTAACAACTCCATTTGAAGAGCCTTTAACAATCACGGATGCACCTGCAATCACTGATTGATTTGAATTATCTATTGCCTTTCCGGAAATAGATACGGTTTTACTTTGTGCGAATACAAAAGCAGGTATTGCTATTGTAAACATTAAAAGTAAAACTTTTTTGAATCGAGTTTTAATTTGGTTCATAGTTTTGGTTTAATATTTAGTGTAAAGTAAACGTTACACTATAAATGAATAAGTATATTAATATGAAAGTATTGTTAAAAATTGGGATGAAATTTGAATTAGTTAACTTTTTATTGACATTTTTTATTTAATTTTTTATTATTAATTTAACATTAAAGGGTCTAATAGTTTAATAGTAAGCCGTAATTTCATAACAAAATTTATAAGATGAAAAACACTTTAAATACAATTTTAAAGCAGCTATTATGCATACTATGTTTAGCTATTAATTGTGTACATGCGCAAAATAATGGTACATATTTATCAGTACCAGGTTATAACAAAATTGCAAACATTAATCCAGAGGGTATTTCTGTTTTACCGAGTGGCAGATATGTAAGTCCGGCAGGTTCTACAATAAAAATAACCAACGACCCATTTGGTTTGGCCATATCTCCTAACGGCAAAGTCAGCATTACTATACATGATGGGGTCATTACAGTAATTGACAATGCCAATTTAAAGGCTGTTAGGATTCCCGATTATAATAACAAAAGCATCAACCCATTAAAAAATGGCTCATTTATTGGTTTGGCTTTTGATTCAAGCAAAAACTTAGTTTATTTAAGTGGTGGCGATGCAGGTTCGGTGATAGTATTTGATTATGTAAATTTCAAAGTCATTGATTCTATTTCTTTAAATGGCACTTTCAATAAAATAAAATACGAGGATAGTTTTACAAGTGATTTACTTTTATTGAAAAATGAGTTATTGGTTTTAGATCGTGGAAATTTTAGACTAGTTAGAATAAACGTCACAACAAAAAAAGTTATTGCATCTATCCCAACGGGCCGTCAGCCTTTTGGCTTAGCCATTTCGCCAGATAAAAAAACAGTATTGGTTGCCAATGTCGGCATGTACGATTACCCTTTGGTAGAAGGAACCACATTGTTAAATTACAATCAGAAAATGATCCCTTATCACCCCTATGCAAATAATACGGAAGAATCAATCAATGGTAAAATAATAGATGGTAAAAAAATTCCAGGATTGGGTAGCCCAAATGCATTAGAATCAATGAGTGTATACAGTATTAATTTAGACTCTAATAAAACAACTGCCGTTTTTAAAACAGGAATGTTAATTGGTGAAATGATTGAAGATGCTGAAGTGGTTGGTGGTGCAAGTCCAAACTCCATTGTAATTGGGAAAAAATATGCCTACGTAACCAACGCAACAAACGATAATATTTCGGTAATTGATTATCGAATTGGAAAATTAATCAAACACATCCCAATTAAAGTTGATGAAAGAATTGATAAGTTTAGAGGATTGCTGCCTTTTGGAATAGAAATGGATCAATCAGAAAAAAACTTATACATTGCATTACTTGGTTTTAATGCGGTTGCAGTTATTGATATTGATTCCGAAAAAACCATCGGACTAATTCCAACAGGTTGGGGACCAACTCGCGTTAAATTAGGGAAAGATGAAAAAGAATTATTTATTATTTCGTGTAGAGGCTATGGCGCAGGACCTAATGGCGGAAAGGGTTTCGTAAAACCAATTCAAGGCACCTATATTGGAGATATACAATTAGCCACTTTCCAAAAAGTAGCCATGCCTTCAAAAATTACTTTAGCAAATTATACCAATCAAGCAATCAACAATACTTTTATAGAATTAGCAGTTAGCGAAAATATAAATTCAAATATTATCCCTAGCACACCCATATTAAATGCATCTTTAATAAAACATATTGTTTTTATTTCAAAAGAAAATAGAACATTTGATGAAGTATTTGGTCAATTACCAAATGTGAATGGAGACAGCTCTATTGCAAGATTTGGGAATGGTGTAAACATTGAAGCAAAAGTTGATGCATTAAGTAATGTGAACATAACACCAAACCACACAAAAATTGCAAAAAAATATTCGATGAGTGATAATTTTTATTGTGATAGTGATGCCTCTATACATGGACACCATTGGATGTTAGGCGTTATTCCAAATGAATGGGTTGAAGCAAATTCGAGTGTCAGTAAAACGGCAAAATTAGCATCATCTGCATCTGGTAGAAGATTTCCGGGATCGACTGGCAGCATGGATCCAGAAGATTACGCCGAAATTGGTGGCTTATGGGAGGCCTTGGATAGGAATCATATTTCGTTTTATAATTTTGGTCAAGCAAACGAAACAGCTCATGTACGCGAAGATTGGAATGATACGGCTACTGGTGCTGCTCATATTGTCATGGTGCCTATGCAAAAAGCAGTATGGAGTAAAACTTCACATAATTTTGCAGGCTATAATACCAATATTCCGGATCAGTTTAGAATGAACCAATTTGAAGAAGAATTCACTAAAAAATGGTTAAAAGGAAATGATACTTTACCAAGTTTATTAACGGTAATGCTTCCTAATGATCATACTTCTTCACCACGCAAAGCAGATGGATACCCTTACGAACATTCGTATGTTGCAGATAACGATTTAGCACTCGGAAGAATGATTCATTTTTTAAGCAGAACTCCTTATTGGAAAGATATGTTGGTAATTGTAACCGAAGATGATCCACAAGGTGGTGTTGACCATATAGACGCACACAGAAGTATTTTGATGCTTGCTGGTCCTTATGTAAAAAAAGGATATGTTTCACATACCCATGCTAACTTTGGATCAATTTTAAAAATCATGTATAATATTTTAGGAATTCCTTATGTAAATCAATACGACATTACTGCATCTTTAATTTCAGATGTGTTTACCAGCACACCAGATTTTACACCATACGATTTCGAATTTCCGGATAAGAAAGTTTTTGATTGGGATTTAGCCATGAAAAAATATAATAAAAAATTAGACTGGAAAAAAATAAAGCAAGGACCAGATATGGACGATGCATTAGAAATTCGAAAAAATCATTACAAAGAAAATAAATAAAATGAAAAAAATAATCCTGTTATTGAGCATTTGTTTAATTGGACAAAAAGCTTTTTTACAAACAACTAAAACCGTATTGCCAAATGGTTGGACCTTAAGCCCAGCCGGCAAACAATTACCACTTGGTGATTTACCATTAAATATTGTTGTTTCCAACGATCAATCGATGTTAGCGGTTACGAATAATGGACAAAGCTATCAATCTATACAATTGTTTGACTTAAAAGCAGATACTCAGTTAGCTAAAATAAATATTGATAAAAGTTTTTATGGATTGGCATTTACAGCAAACAACCAATTTTTATATGTAGCAGGTGGAAATGACAACCGAATTTTAAAATATGCAGTAGGCAATAAAAAATTAAGTCTAGTAGATAGCATTTACATAGGAAAACCATGGCCTGTGGCAATTTGTCCTTCTGGAATTTGTTTAGACGAAGAAAAACAATTAATGTATATCGTTACAAAAGAAAACAACAGCCTATATATTGTTAATTTAACCAATAAAAAATTCGAAAACTATCCTTTAGATGCAGAAGCATATACATGCTTGTTGAGTAAAGACAAAAAAGAAATTTACATTTCAGTTTGGGGAGCCGATAGGGTGGTCATTTTTAATACAGATTCTAAAAAAATAACTTCCAAATTAGCAGTTGGCGATAATCCGAACGAAATGTTATTGACCAAAGATGGAAATTATTTATATGTAGCCAATGCCAATGACAACAGCGTTTCTGTTATCGATACAAAAAACAAAAAAATAATTGAAGTGTTAAATGCTGCTTTATTTCCGAACGCACCAAATGGTTCTACCACTAATGGATTAGCACTTAACGCAAACGAAAAACAATTATACATTGCCAATGCAAGTAACAACTGCTTGGCTGTTTTTGATGTGCAAAATAAAGGATTTAGCAAAGGTATCGGATTCATTCCTGTAGGATGGTACCCAACTAATTTAAAAATTGTAAATAATAAAATATATGTAAGCAATGCAAAAGGTTTAACTTCTTTAGCAAATCCATTAGGTCCACATCCAACAATGAAGTACGATGAAGTAATTTATCAAAAAGGGGATACCATTCACAGAGAAGACATTCAATACATTGGCGGTTTATTCAAAGGGACATTGAGTATTATTCCTATTCCTAATGCCAAACAACTTCAATCTTACACTCAAACTGTTTACGCGAATACGCCATATACAAAAGAAAAAGAATTGAATGCAAATGGCGAAATTGGCAATCCAATTCCAATGAATGTTGGTGATGCCTCTCCAATTAAACATGTATTTTACATTATCAAAGAAAATAGGACATACGATCAAGTATTATCTGATTTACCTCAAGGCAATGGAGATACTTCTTTGCTTTTATTTGGCAGAAAATATACACCCAATCAACATGCCTTAGTGGAGCAATTTGTATTGCTAGATAATTTTTATGTAGATGCCGAAGTGAGTGCCGATGGACACAATTGGAGTACAGCAGCTTATGCAAACGATTATACAGAAAAAACTTGGCCAACTAGTTATGGTGGCAGAGGGGGTACTTACGATTATGAAGGTCAAAAAAAAGTAGCCTATCCAAAAGGTGGATTTATTTGGGATCATGCATTGCGTGCAGGCGTAACCTTTAGATCTTACGGAGAATTTGCAGACGATTACAAAGCAAACATACCGGTGCTTGAAGGAAAAATATGTAAAACATTTACTAGCTGGGACGAAAGCGTTCCAGATACTACAAGATTTAAACAATGGAAACATGATTTTGATTCTTTATTGAAAATAAACAAAGTACCACAACTCAATACATTAAGATTTATTAACGACCACACAGAAGGTTTAAGTTTAGGTAGAAAAACACCTTTCGCCCATGTGGCAGATAACGATTATGCCGTTGGATTATTTATAGAATATTTAAGTAAAAGTAGTATTTGGGAATCGTCTGCTGTATTTATTTTAGAAGATGATGCACAAAATGGCCCTGACCATGTGGATGCACACCGTTCTACTGCTTATGTTGCTGGAGGATTTGTGAAAAATAATTATGTAGACCATACCATGTATTCTACTTCTGGAATGTTACGCACCATCGAATTGATCTTAGGATTACCTCCAATGAGCCAATACGATGCAGCAGCAGAGCCTATGTGGAGATGTTTTAGCGCCACAACAACGAACAAAAAATTCAATGCCATTAAACCTTTTATTAATTTAAACGAAACCAATAAAACAGTTTCTGCTAATTCTATCAAAAGCGATAGTTTTGATTTTAGTAAAGAAGATTTAGTACCTGACATGGAATTTAATCAAATTTTATGGCAAGCGGTAAAAGGTGAAAATGCAATCATGCCTGCACCCAAAAGAAGTGCATTTTTAATCGTTAATTTTTAATCGTTAATAATAATGAAAAGTAAAATAATTCTATTTTTTTTATTCAGTACTCTTTTAAAATTAAATTTATTTGCACAAGAAGTAAACATCAAAGATTCGGTGATCATTAGTGCATTTCGAATTAAACAAGTTAAAGCTAAAACACCTTACAGTGCGTTAGCTTTAGACTTAAAAGAAGAAGAGAAAAATGGCAAACGAACAATTCCAGAAGCATTGAGCAATATAGCTGGTGTGTTTATTCAAAAAACAAATCACGGTGGCGGTTCGGCCTTTATTAGAGGCCTTACAGGCAATCAAAATTTAATATTAATAGATGGTATAAGATTAAACAATTCTACCTTTAGGTATGGCCCTAATCAGTATTTAAACACCGTAGATTATTATTCAGTAGCAAAGATAGAAGTTCTCAAAGGCAATGGGTCGGTTCAATATGGATCAGATGCATTAAGTGGAGTGATTCAATTATTTTCTAAGGAAGCTGAATTGAGCAATGGGAAAGTAAAATGGGAAAGCAATACCACGCTCAAAACGCTTTCGAAAAACATGGAGCAATCTATTCATTCTGATTTAAGTTTTTCATCCAAAAAAGTAGCTACCACCATTGGTTTTACAGCAAGAAATTTTGGTGATTTATATGGAGGTGATACAACGGGAATCCAAAGCCCATCTGGCTATAAGGAACAATCATATAATGTATCTAGTAAATTTCAAATCACAAAAAACTCAAATTTAATATTTAGTAGCAGGGGCATGTTTCAACACGAAATACCTTTTTATTATAAAATGCAATTAGAAAATTATCAAATCAATCAAATTAAATTACAATCACATCAATTAAATTATGTGAAATATGCTATTGAAACAAAAAATCAATTTTTTCAAAGCATTAACACTACGCTATCTTACCAAAATAGTATAGAAAATAAAGAAACTCAAAAAAATGATAATGCTGTTTTAACTACCGAAATTAATAAAATAAATACATTGGGCTTTTCGATTGATGTTCAATCGCAGATCAATCAATATTGGCGAATCAATTCGGGAGTAGAGCGCTACCAAGATCAAGTAAGAAGCAGTAAATCCGAAACCATAAATCCCATTAGCATAATCAATTATAAAAGGGGCTTATATCCTGACGGCGCTTCGTATCACAATATATCTGTGTTTAGCTTACACGAAATTCAATTGAAAAAACAAAACATTCAATTTGGAATTAGGTATAATACATTCGATATAAACATAGATGATACCACATTGGGGCATGTACAATTGAAACCCAATGCAATGGTATATAATATTGCTTATATCAATCAGCTGAGTCGAAACCATGCAATTTATACGTCTATCAATACCGCATATAGGGCTCCTAACATAGATGATATGGGCACATTAGGCATTGTGGATTTTAGGTATGAAGTTCCAAGTAAAAATTTGAAACCTGAAAATTCAATGAATTACGAAATAGGACATCGTTACCATAATGCAAATGTTTCGTCTGAAATTGCATTTTATTATATGCAATTGCACAATATTATTACCCGTACAAAAGTTGTAGGCGAAGTTATTAACGGTTACAATGTATACACCAAAAATAATAACGAATCTGCTATGATTAAAGGGATTGAACATAATTTACAAATTAAAATTTCAAGTAATATTCAATTATCCAATTACATAAGTTATACCTACGGACAAAACATTACACTAAACGAACCCATGCGAAGAATACCACCGATGAATGGTTTAGCCAAAATTAGATATGAAAAAAATAAATTCTATAGCAATATAGCCTATCAATATGCTAGCAAACAAGATCGATTATCATCTGGTGATAAAAGCGACAACAGAATCGATAAAAATGGCAGCCCTGCATGGAATGTAATAGATTTCAACACCGGTTATCAATTAAAAAATATAACCATCAATACAGGCATACAAAACATTTTGAATGCCGATTACCGAACGCATGGTTCTGGTATTAATGGTATGGGGAGGTGCTTATGGTTGAGTTTGAATATTAAAATTTAATGA
>CAIMAP010000100.1 GCA_903838995.1 uncultured bacterium
GTAAATTATTAGTTTACCCCGAAGATACCGCGGGTGGTTTAATGACCACCGAAATTGTAAAAATTCATTGCTCTTTAACTAAAAAAGAAGCACTCGAAGAAGTGGCTTTACAATCGGAAGAGATTGAAGCTTTTTATGCAATATATGTGGTAGATGATGCCGATCGATTGGTGGGCACGGTTTCTTTAAAAAACTTGATCAAAGCTAAAGCTCACATCAGAATAGATGCTTTATATGATGAAGAATTAATTTATGTAGAAACAGATACCGATCAAGAAGAAGTGGCGCAAATGCTTTCGCAATATAACTTACCAGGTATTCCTGTTGTAGATAAAAATAATATTTTATTAGGCGTAGTTACTTTTGATGATGTTATTGACGTATTAGAAGAAGAAACTACAGAAGATATTTTAAAGATTGCCAACGTTTCGGATGAAGAGGAATTAAGTGGTAATTGGAAAGCAGCATTAAGAAGTAGGATGCCTTGGTTGGTAGTGAATATGGCTACTGCTTTTTTAGCGAGCTCTGTTGTATTTATGTTTCAAGATACGATTGCTAAAATTACTTTATTGGCAACCTTCATGCCCATCATTGCAGGAATGGGAGGCAATGCCGGTACGCAAGCACTTGCGGTAACTATTCGTCGTATATCTTTAAATACACTTCCAGATTCTAAAATATTTCAGACCATTTCTAAAGAAATGATTGTTGGTGTTTTCAATGGAATATTCTTTGGTATTATGGTGGCCATAGTTGCCATTCTAAATAATCATTCTGCCATGTTAGGTTTGGTAGTTTTTTTAGCCATGCTCGGAAACTTAATTGTAGCAGGCATTACAGGCGCATCTGTTCCAATTATCTTAGAAAAATTAGGATTTGATCCAGCCGTAGCATCATCTATAGTATTGACAACTTTTACCGATACCATCGGTTTCTTATTGATCCTTGGTTTAGGAACTTATTTCTTACTATAAAAAAGCTATTGCAATTAATCCTTTTGGATCGAATTAATTTTCTTTTGCATTTCCATCATCATTCCGGTTAATTTTTCAATGCTGGTATCGTTATCTGGTTCTGGAAAATTCATACTGATATACGCTTTCGCTTTCCAAATTTCTATTACTTCATCTGCTGTAATGGTGTATGGATCGTATACTTTATTATCAGACTTTAATAATAATTGTTTTTGATCTTTTAATTTATTGACAACTCTTTTATATACAATACCATCATTTTTAGAAACTACTACATAGGTTTCATTAGATTTAATGGTCTTCCAATCGTCTATAAACTCGCCTACCACAATACTTCCAGGAAATAGAGGTAACATAGAGTCTCCTTTAATTTCGAAGGCTCTAAAGGTTCCATTTTGCAAGATGGGTAAATGGAATTTGGGTAATTCTTTCACAAATTCTGGATCGGCATAACCATTGAGATAACCTGCACTTGCTTTTACCGGCACCAATTCAATATTTTCGTTATTATCTGAATCTACGGTAATGCTCAATACCCTTAAATTACCTGCTTTTAATTCAGTTTCGTTTTGAACTCGTTTGGCTTTTTCTTCTAACCATTTGGCCGTAATTCTTTCACTAACTAGTTCGTCTACCGAAATACCAAAAAAATTAGCAATTTCTTTGATATTTTCCATTTTTGGACTGGCTCTATCTTCTTCATATGCACCCACCATCGACCTTTTTATGCCTATTTCTGTGGCAAATTGCTCTTGAGTTAAACCTTTGTTTTTCCTTAAGAACTTAATATTAGCGCTAATTTTTTTCATAATTATTTTGTAATTGCTAAAAATGTTAGTATTATTGCTTATAAAATTAGTAATAAATATTTAAAAAACAACTAAAATTTTTAGCTATGATCATTAATCAAGAAATTAAATCTAAACAAAGCAGCATTAATTCTGAGGTTAAATACCTTTATTTTATTACCAATGCCAATAGAACAGCTATAGAAATAGGCATTACAGAAGATATTATTCAATTTTCTAAAACACATAAAATTAAGCCCGATTTATTTGAAGGTTATACCGAATCAAATACCCGTTTAGTTTATTTTGAAGCATTCAATAGTGCATTTCAAGCTAAAGACCGTTTATTAATGCTTAAACAATGGACTAGGGCCCAAAAAGAGAAATTAATTAGAGCCATTAACCCAGATTGGGTTGATTTAGCCAATACCATCTTAAAAGAACCAATTTTAGGTATTTCATTGCTTAAAAATCCCATCACGCCAGCAGCGAACTACCGTTACAATTAAAGCTCAAGCAGTATATTTCTTTTATACAATTATGTTTTGCTATATTTAATACTGTTCATTATTAAATATATGAAAGCATTCGAACAAAAGAAAGATCAATTAATATCTAAAAAAGCCTTTTATAAAAGACAATTACTTTTCTTTTTTTACGCTTTTAGCTTATTGTTTTTTTCTTTACTGATTGGTGTATTAGGCTACAAATACATCGCACATTTAAATTGGATGGATGCACTATTAAATGCTTCCATGTTACTCGGTGGAATGGGACCTGTAAATCCCTTGATTTCTAATTCGGCCAAACTATTCGCTTCTTTCTACGCAATTTATAGTGGTTTAATTGCCATTGCTTCTTTTTCGTTGTTGGCAGCACCACTTTTTCATAGATTTTTTCACCATTTCCATTTAATTGAAGATTAGCATGAGAAGAATTTCTTCATTCGGTTATTTATTGGCATTTGTATTACCTGTATTGGTCATCTATTCTATGCGTTTAGGTGATAGCTATTTATTGATGCCTGCAGCTTTTGTATTTATAGGTTTTCCAATCTTAGATTATTTTGTTGGAACCGACACCAGTAATATCAGCAGCGCATTCGAAGCAAAATACTTAAACAATATTTATTATAAATTACTCTTGTTTACATGGGCACTGGTGCAATCCATGGTATTTATCTATTCATGTTATTATATCCACACCCATTCTTTAAGCGGCATAGCATGGATTGGGATGGCTTTAAATGGCATGATCATTTCTGGTGGAATAGGTATTACTGTAGCACATGAGTTGGGTCATAAAAAAAATAAATTCGATAGAATAATTTCGAAGATTTTATTGATGCAAGTTTTTTATGGTCATTTTTATATTGAGCACAATAGGGGGCACCATGTAAATGTGAGCACACCATCAGATCCATCGAGTGCAAAAAAAGGCCAAACATTTTATGCGTTTTTAATACAATCTATTTTTGGAGGCATTAAAAGCGCATGGGAATTAGAAAAACAACGCTTAATCATTAAAAAGAAAGCTGTTTTTTCGTGGCATAACGAAGCCATAAGGTTATGGTTTTTCAGTCTATTGTTTTTTACAAGCATCGTTTATATTTCTTCCAATTCTTTAGGTTATTTCCATTATGGCTTATTAATATATTTAATGGCCCAAAGTTTATTAGCTATAATAGTTTTAGAAGGCGCCAATTATATTGAGCATTATGGCATACAACGCAAATTATTAGCCGATGGAAAATATGAAAAAGTAAACCCAACTCATAGCTGGAATACCAATCACATCATGAGTAATTTTTTATTGTTTCAATTACAAAGACATTCTGACCATCATAAAACAGCCAGTAAACCTTATCAATTACTAAGTCAATATGAAGATAGCCCACAATTGCCTAATGGCTATCCTGCTATGTTTTTACTCGCTTTAATTCCTGCTTTATGGTTTAAAGTAATGCATCCAAAATTAAAAAACTGGGAAGAGTCCATTCAAAAATATGCAAGCAACTAAAATTCAATCCGAATTTATTACCAGTTCCTTTACTGCTTTAACCGAACAAGAACAAGCATTGGTTTTGGCATGTAAAAATGCATCTGAAAACGCTTATGCGCCTTATTCAAATTTTCATGTTGGTGCAAGTTTGTTAATAGATGATGGTGAAATAATTTTAGGAAACAATCAAGAAAACGCTGCATTCCCTAGTGGGCTTTGCGCAGAGCGGGTTGCCTTGTTTCATTTTGGTGCAAGAAATTCTAAAAAGCAAATTAAAGCCATTGCCATTTGTGCGCAAACTGGTGGCAAATTTACAGATGAATTTATTGTACCCTGCGGAGGTTGTTTACAAGTATTGAGCGAATTTCAGCTAAAGCAAAAAGATAAAATCAAGGTGATTTTATATCGAAGTGATGAGGAAACGATGATAGGAGAGGGAATTGAAAATTTTCTACCCTTACAATTTGTGTTAAAAAGCAAGGGTAGAAAATAATCCAATTAATAGCCTATGGCAACTGCGTTGGTAATATCCGAACCAACATGCTTTCTTAAAATTTCTTTGTATTCGTCGGTACTAAAAAAGCCCAATCCGCTATCAAAAAATTCGTTGAAAGCACTTTGCCAATCACTGCTTTTATTAAAAATGAATGCAAAATTTTCTGAATTAGCTCCAGGAATACGGTGCATTTTTAAAGGTTTGCTGTCTTTTTGTAAAGATGCCCAATAGGTAATTAAATCTACATAGCCGAAATATTTTTCGCCACTACTAATTTTTTCAATCACTACTTGTGGCGATTCTACTAATTCAATTTTTAAATCAGGAAAATAATTTTCTTTAATTTGACTAATTAGTTTTTCGTGATTAGAGTTTTTTACAATTACCGCAGTTAAACCCGCAAACTCTTTAGATATGCTTCTTACATCGGTTAAACTTAACCTAGATACGCCAGAAATTAAAATGGGTTTATTCTTTAAATAAGGAGATGAAAATTTAATATCTCTTGCTCTGTCTGAAGATACGGTAACAGAACCTGCACCAATAGAGGTTGTTTTTTTGTTTTTTACATTTTCGTAAAACTTAGCAAAATCATCGTAAGCTTCATATTTAATGGTTAGCTCGATGCCTTTCTTATTATATAACCACTCCGAAAAAGCTTTGATTATATCAATTTCTATACCCGTTAATTCACCTTTATCGTTCGAATAGGCATATGGGTAATTGTTAAAATAAGCAACTGTTAAATTGCCTTTTTTACTTGACCATGCATTGGCATAAGTTTCTACTTGGGCTTTTGCTGCAATAGTTGAAAACAAGATTATTGCGCATAAATAAAAGATTTTTTTCATAATTTGATATAGCTTTAAGCGATCAATAAATATAATCAACAATTTTCAAATTCAATAATATTATAGATAATGGTTTATTTTCATCTTATTTTAGATTGATTTTTAGCCTAATATGCCATATTTTCCCAAAAAAAGGCTTTTGTAAAGGTTTTTTTACCCTACAATATCCCGAATAAGCAATATATTAGCTTCTTATATCAAAATAAATTTATGTTGAAAAAACTACTTGTATTGTTAACTATTTCTGGAATAGGATTGGTTGCAAAAGCGCAGGAAAAGTTACCCGATAACTTTTTCATGAAAAAATTAAACAATGGTATGGAAATTTTAGTCATCGAAGATGCAAATGTTCCATTAGCAACCATCGAAATTTGTGTTAAAAACGGTGCTTATACAGAAGATGCAGAATATAATGGCTTAAGTCATTTATATGAACACATGTTTTTCAAAGCAAATAAAACGTATCCCTCTCAAAAAGCTTTTTTAGATAGGGTTAACGAATTAGGTATTTCATTTAACGGTACTACATCAGACGAGCGCGTAAATTACTTTTTTACTTTAAGTAAAGATAAATTAGCCGAGGGTATTGATTTTATGAATAGCGCAATCCGTTACCCACTCTTCGATACAGCCGAAATGAGAAGAGAAAATCCAGTGGTTGCAGGCGAGTTTCAACGTGCCGAATCAAATCCATTTTTTACTTTAATGGATAAAAGCAACAGAGAAGTTTGGCAAGACAATTACAGTAGAAAAAATCCTATTGGAGATTATAAAATTATTTATTCTGCTACCACAGAAAAAATGAATGTGATCAAAAATAAATATTACTGGCCTAATAATTCTTTATTAGCTGTTTGTGGTGATGTAGATCACAACAAAGTTTTCGAACAAATTGAACAAAAAATGGGGGATTGGCAACCATCTGGTTTTGATCCTTTCGAAAAATATCCAATACCCGCTTTTAAACCAATTGAGTATGCAAAGCAGTTTGTGGTAGAATCGCCTAACGCGCAAGTACCTGTGTTTATGCTTACTTACCACGGTCCAGATACTAGAAACGATCTAAAATCGACTTATGCAGCAGATATTTTCTCGACTATTTTACAACAAAAGAATGCAAAGTTGTATAAAGAATTAGTAGAAACTGGTTTGGCATTTCAAGCTCAAGTTGGTTATCAATCTGCTAAATATGTAGGGCCAATTCAAATCTTTATGGTACCTAATCCTCGTAAAATTAAAGAAGCATACCAAGTATTGTGGAATAATATCAATGCTTGGGATAGCGATGATTATTTTACCGACGAACAATTACAAACTGCTAAAGATCAAATGGCAGTTTCGGAAGCATACAGTATGGAAAAACCTTCGCAATTTATACATGGTGTAACATTTTGGTGGTGCTCTGCAACTATTGGCTACTATACCAATTACCAAGATAACTTACAAAAAATTACCCGCGAAGACATTAAAAATTATGTTAGAAAATACATTAAAGGGCAACCTTATGTTATGGGTGCAATGGTTCGTACAGGTATGCAAAAATCTTTAAAAATGGATCAATTTTTTGCGAGCACTTTAGCTATGCCAGCATATACTTTAAACTTCAATATGAATGAAACCGTATTAACTGCGGAAGAAAATGCCAGTAAATTAAATAGTTTAATTCAATGGTTAAATATTAACCCTAACGCAAACATAGATGTTTCGGCTACTTGGCACGATGGGGAGAAAAAAACTGCAGGTAATGAGCGTTACGAAGCTATCTTAAAGGCTTTAGCAGATGCGGGTATTGCTCCTGCTAGAATTATTGGAACAAACAATAAAAAATTCCAAGTAAAACAAGTGAATGCAGATACAGATGATGAAAAAACAGCTGCTAGAAATATCACATTTAGCATCGTTAAAAAATAATTTAAACATGAAAAAAATAATCAAGTTTTTATTTATTGCTATTGGATTTTTAGTAGTAAATAATGTATCGGCGCAATCAAAGTCGACTACAGAAGAAATAATGGTAAATGGGTTTAAAGTTTTATATAAACCAACCAACAATCAAATTGTAAGTGCACGCTTATTTGTTAAAGGTGGCACGGCTAATTATTCAAAAGAACAAGAAGGAATTGAATCTATTGCTTTAGATTTAGCCACTAGCGGTGGTACTGCCAACTATGCTAAAGAAGAATTTAATCGTCAATTAGATAAAATGGGTAGCAGCATAGAAGGTACTTCTAGCTTAGATGCTAGTAATATAATGATGACTTGTATTCAAAGAAACTTTAATGGCACCTGGGCAATTTTTGAAAATATCATCAATGCACCATTAATGCCCGAAGAAGAATTTCAAAAAATTAAAGAAGCTGCGATTTCAAATGTAAAACAATCCATTTCGAATCCTGATGCATATTTAACCGAAATGGCCATGACCGATGCATTTGCTA
>CAIMAP010000101.1 GCA_903838995.1 uncultured bacterium
CGACAGTAAATTAGTCATTAATAGTGGTCAGACTCTCACTGTATCGGGTGCCTTTTCTAATAGCGGAACGAAGCTTTGGTCGGTTGGAGGGAGCGAGGTGTTTGCGAGAGGAGGAGGCGTTGAGTTCGTGAGCGTGCGAGTTGTTGTTCGGTTGTGAAGAATGGGGGGCGATGGAGATGGCTCGGTGTTCGGTTGTGAAGAATAGGGGGGGGCAATAGAGATGGCTTGGTGTTCGGTTGTGAAGAACGGGGGTGGGCAATAGAGATGGCTTAGTGTTCGGTTGTGAAGAATGGGGATGGGCAATACAGATGGCTTGGTGTATTGAACAAACTTTGCATTTTGGTGAAGAACAAGCGCCTTTAAATATGATTTTAGACGATGGTGGTGATTTAACTAACATGGTATTTGATAAATTCCCACAATTAGTAGCAGGTATCAAAGGTTTATCTGAAGAAACCACTACTGGTGTTTTACGTTTACATGATAGAATGAAAAATGGCACTTTAGTGATGCCTGCAATCAATGTAAATGATTCGGTTACTAAATCTAAATTTGATAATAAATATGGTTGCCGCGAATCATTAGTTGATGCGATTCGTCGTGCAACTGATATTATGATGGCTGGTAAAGTTGCCGTTGTTTGTGGTTTTGGTGATGTTGGTAAAGGTTCAGCAGATTCATTATCAAATGCTGGTGTTCGTGTAATTGTTACCGAAATCGATCCTATCTGCGCATTACAAGCTGCAATGGAAGGTTACGAAGTGAAGAAATTAAACACTGCCATTAAAGAAGCTGATATTGTGGTAACCGCAACTGGTAACTACAATATTGTAAAAGGCGAGCATTTCAAAATGTTAAAAGACAAAGCGATTGTGTGTAACATTGGTCACTTCGATAACGAAATTGATATGGCTTGGTTAAACAAAAACTATGGCAACACTAAAATTGAAATCAAACCACAAGTTGATAAATATACAATCGACGGTAATGATGTTTTAATCTTAGCTGAAGGTAGATTAGTGAATTTAGGTTGCGCAACTGGACACCCTTCATTTGTAATGTCTAACTCATTTACTAATCAAACATTAGCTCAATTAGAACTTTGGACTAATTCGGCTAGCTACGAGAACAAAGTTTACACCTTACCTAAACATTTAGATGAGAAAGTAGCTCGTTTACACTTAGCTAAAATTGGTGTTGAATTAGAAGAATTATCACAAGAGCAAGCAGACTACATTGGTGTTCCAAAAAATGGACCATTCAAAAACGATGCTTATCGTTACTAATATTCAATAAAATGATTAAACAAAAAGAGGTGCTTCGAGCACCTTTTTTTGTTTAGCACCCAATCCATCATTTGCAATTTTATCACTTATAAAATGCTCGAAATTTTGTAACTTTAATCGAAATAAAAATACCCGAAAATGACTAGGCTATCTGTCAATATCAATAAATTCGCAACAATCAGAAATGCAAGAGGAGGTAACAATCCCGACTTAATTAAAGTTGCACTAGATTGTGAGCGCTTTGGCGCGCAAGGTATTACGGTTCACCCCCGCCCCGACGAAAGACATATTCGTTACGAAGATGTTTATCAATTAAAAAATAATATTAGCAGCGAATTCAATATTGAAGGAAATCCTTTAGAACAAAAATTTGTAGACTTAGTATTGGCCACCAAACCATCGCAAGTAACTTTGGTTCCAGATAGCAGCCATCAAATCACTTCTAACCATGGATGGGATACGATTCAGCATCAACAATTTTTAAAAGATATTATTCAAACTTTTAAGCAAGCGAATATTCGTGTTTCTATTTTTATAGATCCCAATCCTGCGATGATTACAGCTGCAGCCAGTACTGGCACCGATCGCATCGAATTATACACTGAACATTATGCGCATCATTTTATTACCGATAAACATGCAGCTATCAAAGCTTATGTCGCAAGCGCAAACCTGGCGCATGAATTAGGTTTAGGCATAAATGCTGGCCACGATTTAGACTTACAAAATTTAGCTTTTTTAAAAAATAATATTCCGCAGTTAGCAGAAGTTTCTATAGGACACGCTTTGGTTTGCGATGCCCTATATTTGGGACTAGAAAACACCATTCAATTGTATTTAAATCAATTGAAATAAAATGGTTACTACAATTGCAATCGAAGAATTTTTAAACTTAAGCAAAAGCAGTCCCGTATTCGATGTGCGAACGCCGCTAGAATTTACGCAAGGTCATATAACAAATGCAATTAATTTACCCATTTTTAGCAACGAAGACCGCGTTAAAATAGGCACTACCTATAAACAAATTGGTCGTGAAGAGGCTATTTTATTAGGCTTTGAACTCGTTGGCTCCGAGTGGGCAAATTTTATAAGAGCAGTTAAATCAAAAACCAGCTCCAAAAAAATATTGATTCATTGTTGGCGTGGTGGCATGCGAAGCAATGCCATGGCTTGGGCTTTGAGTTTTTATGGCTTCGAAGTTTATATTTTAAAAGGGGGTTATAAAGCCTACCGAAATTTTGTATTAAATTCTTTTCAAGATTCGCTTCAGTTAACAATAATTGGCGGCTTAACGGGTTCGGGCAAAACACTTATTATTGAATCTTTAAAAAAACAAGGCGAACAAACCATCGACCTCGAAGATCTAGCGCAACACCAAGGCTCTGCATTTGGTTCGATGGATCAATTAGTTCAACCAACACAAGAACAATTTGAAAACAATTTGGCTTTTGAAATTAAACAATTCGATAGTCTTAAAAATATTTGGCTCGAAGACGAGAGCATTACCATTGGCAAAAGGGTTATACCTGCTGGCTTATGGGATCAAATGCGCATAGCCGATTTAAAAATTATTGAAATTCCAAAATCAGAAAGATTAAAAATGCTATTAGCAAGTTATGGTATTTTACCTAAATCATTTCTCATAGATTGTACTCAAAAAATCTCGAAACGACTAGGGCCAAAACTGACCCAAGAAACAATTATCGCAATCGAAAACAACGAAATGCAAACATTTATCGAAAATGTTTTGTATTACTACGATAAAACATATCATACCGGATTAATCAAGAAAAAAGATAGGGCGCAAATATTATACCCATTCGATTATTTTGATGCGGATAAAATGGCTGATTATTTAATTCAACAAATGCATACCAATGGAAGAAATTAAATTAACACAATACTCACATGGCGCAGGTTGTGGATGTAAAATTGCGCCTGCTGTATTAGATACTATTTTACACAGTGCCATAAAATATGATGCCGACAAAAATTTATTAGTAGGCAACGACACGCGCGATGATGCAGCAGTATACGATTTAGGCGATGGTAATGCCATTATCAGCACCACCGATTTTTTTATGCCAATTGTAGACGACCCCTACGATTTTGGAAGGATTGCTTCTGCAAACGCCATTAGCGATGTTTATGCCATGGGCGGCAAACCCATATTGGCCATTGCTATTTTGGGTTGGCCCATTAATAAAATTGATGCAAGTATTGCACAAAAAGTATTAGAAGGTAGTCGGGCTATTTGCGCCGAAGCAGGTATTACGCTTGCCGGTGGACACAGCATCGATAGCCTAGAACCAATTTTCGGATTAGCTGTAAATGGCATTGTTCCAATAGCTAATTTAAAAAAGAATTCAACCGCAGAATTGGGTTGTAAATTATTTTTAACCAAAGCACTTGGCGTAGGTATTTTAACGACAGCGCAGAAAAAAGGAATCCTGCAACCTGCGCAAGAACAAATTGCTAAAGAGTCGATGGTGAAACTAAATAAATTTGGCGAAACCTTGGGCAAATTAACCTGGGTTCGCGCACTCACCGATGTAACCGGATTTGGATTATTAGGACATTTAACAGAAATGTGCGAAGGCAGTCATTTATCAGCAGAAATAAACTACGAATTGGTACCACAAATACCCGGCTTAAAAGATTACTTAATGCAAAATTCTATTCCGGGTGGCACCGGCAGAAATTGGGCAAGTTATGGTAATAAAATTAGCATCCATCCCGCATCAACTATTCTGCCACAAGCAAATGAATTAGCACCCGAACTAGCCATATTAGCCGACCCACAAACATCGGGCGGTTTATTAATTGCAGTAGATGCTGCGCATGAATCTGAGATGATAGCGCTCTTAAAAGCCAATGGATTCCCCGCCGAATGTTGCACTGCATTTGGCAGCCTAACAGCTAGCAAAAACAACTATACCATCAGTGTTTTATAATCAAAAATAAATGCCGATTATCCCTTTATAAGCAGTAATTTTTTTATTAATTTCGCAATCAAATTCAACACCATGAACTTAGATATTCAATACTCAGAAAAATTCGAGAATAGACACATTTCACCAAATGTTTCAGACACTGAAAAAATGTTAGCCAGCATTGGCGTAAATGCTATTGATACTTTAATCGAACAAACTGTTCCTGCAAAAATTAGATTGGCACAAGCCCTTCGATTACCTGCAGCAAAATCGGAAGCTAATTACTTAAACGACTTAAAGAAAATTGCAAGTCTAAATAAAGTTTTCAAATCATATATTGGTTTAGGTTACCATGATTGTATTACACCTGGCGTTATTCAAAGAAATATTTTAGAAAATCCAGGATGGTATACGCAATACACGCCTTACCAAGCAGAAATTGCGCAAGGTCGTTTGCAAGCCCTGTTAAATTACCAAACAATGGTATTAGATTTAACCGGAATGCAAATTGCAAATGCCTCTTTATTAGATGAAGGTACTGCAGCGGCCGAAGCTATGTTTATGCAGTATTCCTTAAGAAAAAACGATGACGCTACTATTTATTTTGTTTCGAAAGAGGTATTGCCTCAAACCATTGATATTTTAAAAACGCGTGCCAATCCATTGGGTATCGAATTAATTATTGGTGATCACGAAACGGTGAATTTAACCGATAAAATGTTTGGTGCCATTGTTCAATATCCAGCAGGTAATGGTAACATTTATAATTACCAAGAATTTGCTAGTAAATGTCAAACTTTAGCTATTAAGCTTACGGTTGCAGCAGACATCATGAGTTTAGTGTTACTAACGCCTCCTTCAGAATTTGGGGCAGACATTGTAGTAGGTTCTTCTCAACGCTTTGGTATTCCAATGGGATATGGTGGTCCGCATGCTGCCTTCTTTGCAACTAAAGAAGAATACAAAAGATCGATGCCCGGTAGAATAATTGGTGTATCAATTGATGCACAAGGTGAGCCCGCATTAAGAATGGCTTTACAAACAAGAGAACAACACATTAGAAGAGATAAAGCAACTTCCAACATTTGTACTGCTCAAGCGCTACTTGCTATTATGGCTTCTATGTATGCCATTTATCACGGCCCCAAAGGTTTGAAAAAAATTGCAGGAAGAATTCATGGTTTAGCTGTTTGCCTTTCGGATGCCTTAACTCAATTAGGTTTCACACAAGAGAACAAAAACTATTTTGATACTTTAAAAATAAATGTTGGTGATCAATTAGCGGCGATTCATAAAGATGCGATAGACAATGAAATGAATTTTAGGTACGATGGAAAGCATATATACATTGCCATTGACGAAACTACCCAAGTAGCAGACATTCAAAAAATTGCAGAAATATTTGCAAAAATGATTGGTAAATCTGCGGCAGATTTTCAATTAAACATAAAAGTTAGTTCAACATTAGGAGAAAGAAACGAACGCCAATCAGCAATTTTAACTCACCCTATTTTCAACTCTTACCATTCGGAACACGAGATGTTGCGCTATATTAAATCATTAGAAGCGAAAGATCTTTCTTTATGTCATTCGATGATTGCTTTAGGTTCTTGTACTATGAAACTAAATGCAACAACAGAAATGATTCCGGTAACCTGGGCAGAATTTGGAAAACTACATCCATTTGCACCTAGCAATCAAGTAGGCGGGTACATGCAAATTTTTTCTGAACTAGAAAAAGCATTATGCGAAATTACTGGCTTTGATGCCATGAGCTTACAACCCAACGCAGGTGCACAAGGCGAGTATACCGGTTTAATGGTTATTCGCGAATATTTAAAAGACAAAGGAGAAGGACATCGTAATATTGTATTAATTCCTTCCTCTGCACATGGAACCAATCCTGCAAGTGCAGCCATGGCTGGATTTAAAATCATTGTAACTAAGTGTGATGAAAAAGGCAACATTGATGTAGCAGATTTACGTCAACATGCCATTGCTAATAAAGAAAATTTAGCGGCATTAATGGTAACCTATCCATCTACTCATGGTGTGTTCGAAGAATCAATACAAGAAATTTGTGCTTTGATTCATGAACATGGTGGACAAGTTTACATGGATGGTGCCAACATGAATGCACAAGTAGGCTTAACAAGTCCTGCCGCTATTGGTGCAGATGTTTGTCATTTAAATTTGCATAAAACATTTTGTATTCCGCATGGTGGTGGTGGCCCTGGCATGGGACCCATTGGTGTAGCAAAACACTTATCACCATTTTTACCTGGACACAGTATAGTAAAAACAGGTGGCGCAAAAGCAATACCTGCAGTATCTGCAGCTCCTTATGGTAGCGCAAGTATTTTATTAATCTCTCATGCATATATTGCCATGATGGGTGGCGATGGTTTAACCAACGCTACCAAATATGCTATCTTAAATGCGAATTACATTAAGAGCCGTTTAGAAAAACATTATCAAATTTTATATGCAGGTAGTAATGGGCGTTGTGCGCACGAAATGATTGTTGATTGCAGAATGTTTAAAAACTTTGGCATCGAGGTAACTGATATTGCGAAAAGATTAATGGATTATGGTTTCCATGCACCAACTGTTTCGTTTCCTGTTGCAGGCACTATCATGATCGAACCAACCGAGAGCGAACCAAAATCAGAACTAGACAGATTCTGTGACGCATTGATTGCTATTTATCATGAAATTCAAGAAGTGGAGCAAGGCAATGTAGATAAGTTAGACAATGTTTTGAAAAACGCGCCACATACTGCGGCAGTCATAACAGGTAACGAATGGAATCATAGTTATACAAGACAAAAGGCAGCCTATCCATTATCATGGGTTAAGAATAATAAGTTTTGGCCATCTGTTGGTAGGGTTAATGATACCCATGGCGACAGAACACTTATATGCGCTTGCCCTCCTATAGAGAGCTATGCAGAATAATAATAAAAAAGCATAAAAAAGGGGCTTATGCCCTTTTTTTATGCTTTATTAAGAAAAATGGAAAATAATTTCAATATTAGATGTTATAACATTTGTTTTACTATCTTTGAATCAAATTAAAAAAATTATGAAAAAACACATTTTAACACTTGCTATCATTGTAGCAGGATTTGTAGCAACAGCTGCACCAAAAGCAAAATCGGCAAGCTATAAAGTAGACGGCACCGCAAGTTCTATTAACTGGTTAGCCAAAAAAGTAACTGGTCAACATGGTGGAACAATTGCCTTGACTTCGGGTGGATTAACGATGGTAAATGACAACATTACAGGCGGATCGTTTGTGATTGACATGAACAGTATTAAATGCACAGATTTAACAGGCGAATGGGCTGATAAATTAATTGGTCATTTAAAATCTGATGATTTTTTCAGTATCGCTAAAAATCCAACAGCACAATTAAACATTAATAAAGTTACTTACGAGTCTGCTAATAAAGCAAACATCGAAGCTAACTTAACCATTAAAGGAATTACTAATGCGATTACTTTTCCTGCTGCCATTAGCAAAAAAGGCGATGTAATTGTTGCGGTATCTACTATTCGTGTTGATAGAACTAAATTTGACATCAAATATGGTTCTAAATCTTTCTTCGAAAGCATTGGTGACAAAGCGATTGAAGACGAATTCGAAATCACGGTAAATTTAGTTGCAAAAAAATAAGCAAAAAATAAAATTTATAAAAAAGCCTTTCTAATTTTTTTAGAAAGGCTTTTTTATTGCTACTGCATCTGCAATGATTTCAAATTTGGTAACCGCATGTTGCCGATCATGATACATTAAACAATTCCAATTTTCTTGCACTGCTTGTGCTGCAAATTGATTTCTTAATTCCATCGCTTTTCTGCCGTCAAAATCATATTTAGCAATTAGCCTACGCACCACTTGCATGGCTTCTGGCAAAACGTCTCCTCCAAAAAAATAAATCTCCTTTTCTGTATGCACTTTAAACACTTGATGAAAGGGGCAATGCCCTCCGGTTATTTCATAATCTATATACCCATCAAGGGTTCCATTTCCATCTAATAAAACCAATGCACCAGACCTTCTTAAAAATGCTAATGGGGCTAAACGATAAGATTGCGTGGCATGTGTCAAAGCGAAATTTAATTCTTCTTGCTGAATATAATAAGTTGCATTTGGAAAGCTCAAATAAGTGCTGCCTTCTTTTTCGTATACCATTCCACCTGCATGGTCAAAATGTAAATGACTCATGAGTACTTTTGTGACATCCGATGGATCAAATCCAGCATTTTTAATTGCTTCATGTATCACTAATTCGCCCGATGTATTTGCATAGCCTAAGCCAGTATCAAATAAAAGTAAATCGTGATCGGTTTGTAATAAAAAAGGTTGCACATGAACAAATATGGATGCCGGTCTGTCTTTTGGATCGTGTAAAATTGGATCAAAAGGAATAAACTTTTTGGATTGGTCTACAGAATATTGCCCCTCGGTAAGTACTACAAGCTTTGTCATCTTATTATTTGCATTTATGCGGTTTAAAATACCGTCAAGCCTTTGTATTTTGTCTCAATTTTTGGATTGAAAAATGTATTTTTACAAAAACTGTTTACAAAGATATGGAAAAAAGGTGGGTAGAAAATAACCATTCAGATAATACCGCTATCGATCGGCTCGCTGGCGAGCTAAATGTAAACCGGGTGATTGCCTCCCTTTTAATTAAAAGAGGGATCTATACTTTTGATCAAGCTAAAGATTTTTTTAGGCCTTCTATTTTACACCTACACGATCCATTCTTGATGAAAGATATGGAGCTGGCCATAAACAGAATTAATAAAGCCATTGCCCATAACGAACGCATTTTAATTTACGGTGATTACGATGTAGACGGCACCACTTCCGTTGCATTAACTTATACTTTTTTCAAAACACAATATACTGCATTAGACTTTTATATTCCCGATCGATACAAAGAAGGTTATGGCATTTCTACTGCAGGTATCGATTTTGCAAAAGAACATGGTTTTAGTTTAATCATTGCGCTAGATTGCGGTATCAAAGCAAACGATAAAGTAGCTTACGCAAATACATTAGGAATCGATTTTATTATTTGTGATCACCATTTACCTGGCGATACCGTTCCTGCTGCCGTTGCGGTATTAGACCCAAAACAAAAAGATTGCCAATATCCATATGATGAACTTTCGGGTTGCGGCATCGGCTTTAAATTAGCGCAGGCCTATTGTCAGTTTCATCAAATAGACATCGAAGCTATATTGCCACTATTAGATTTAGTAGCGGTAAGTATTGCATCAGATATTGTTCCTTTAACAGGCGAAAACAGAACACTGGCTTATTTTGGTCTGCAACAATTAAATAGTAACCCGCGCCCAGGATTTAAAGCACTTATTAATATTGCCGCAACAAAAACAGATTTATCAATCAATGAAATTGTTTTTGCAATTGGCCCAAGAATCAATGCCGCCGGCAGGATTGACGATGCAAAGCATGCTGTTAATTTATTAATTTCGGAAGATGAACAATCTGCATTTGATTTTTGTGAAATTGTAGATTCTAAAAATACCGAAAGAAAAGAATTTGATCAATCCATAACGCTTTCGGCTTTGCAAATGATCGAAGATAACTTCGACTTAGCTCAAAAAAAATCAACTGTTTTATATGATGCATCTTGGCATAAAGGTGTGATTGGAATTGTGGCTTCTAGATTAATCGAAAAATATTATAAACCGACTATTATTTTAACAGAATCTAATGGCTTAGCAGCGGGCTCTGCGCGTTCAGTAAATGGTTTTGATATATACGAAGCCATTAGCGCATGTAGCGATTTGCTCATTCAATATGGAGGGCATAAATATGCTGCAGGTTTAACCATGCAGATCGATCAAATTCCTGCCTTTCAAGAAAAATTCGAAGAAATAGTAGCGGCTTCTATTCATGATGATTCTTTACAAGCAGAAATTGCCATAGCATGCGAAATGAATTTGGCAGAATTTTCGACCAAAACAAATGCCATATTAAAACAGTTTGCACCATTTGGGCCAGGCAACATGAAACCTGTTTTTATTTCATCAAATGTCCAACTGGCTAGTCCTGCGCAATTAGTTGGCAAACAAAATAACAATCACCTTAAATTTTCCGTTGTTCAACAAGGAAGTTACGCATTTGATTGTATTGCCTTTGGTTTAGGAAATTTAAAAGATAAATTAGTACCGGGTATTCCATTTGATATTTGTTATACCATAGAAGAAAATACTTGGCGAGAAAAAACAAGCCTTCAATTAAATATTAAAGACATCCGAATTCAATTGTAATATATGTTAGAATTAAGAGCCGAACACCTTATTAAAACTTACAAAAAAAGAACCGTTGTAAACGACGTCTCTTTTAATGTAAAACAAGGAGAAATTGTTGGACTACTTGGGCCAAACGGCGCAGGAAAAACAACTTCGTTTTATATGATCGTAGGATTAATCAAACCAAATTCAGGAAAAATATTTCTTCAAAATGAAGAAATTACCCAAGAGCCTATGTATAAAAGGGCCCAAAAAGGTATTGGTTATTTAGCACAAGAAGCATCGGTATTTAGGAAATTAACTGTAGAAGAAAATATTTTAGCCATTTTAGAAATGACCACTCTTTCTAAAGCGGAACAAAAAGAAAAACTAGAAGAACTCATTGAAGAATTCAGTTTAACTAAAGTTAGGAAAAACCAAGGCGACTTATTGTCTGGTGGTGAAAGAAGAAGAACCGAAATTGCAAGAGCCTTAGCTGCAAATCCAAATTTTATTTTATTAGATGAACCCTTTGCAGGTGTTGATCCTATTGCCGTTGAAGAGATTCAAACTATAGTTTACAAATTAAAAAAGAAAAATATTGGCATTTTAATTACCGATCATAATGTGCAAGAAACACTTTCAATTACCGATCGTGCTTATTTATTATTTGAAGGATCTATCTTAAAATCTGGAACTGCAGAAGAGCTAGCCGCTGACGAACAAGTTCGACGCGTGTATTTAGGTAAGAATTTTGTATTAAGACCAAAAACTATCTAATCAAATGACCGTCGTTAACTCCATCCTTTCTTGGATTATGAAAAAAAGAATTCATCAAATTGAATTCTTTATGAAGTATCCAAACGAAGTGCAAGAGGAATGGCTATTTAATTTGATTAATGGTGCTAGAAATACCGAATGGGGTAGAAAATACGATTACAAAAGTATTGAAACCAGAGAAGAGTTTGTGAATAGAGTTCCTTTACAAAGCTACGATACGCTCAAGCCCTATATTGAGCGCATGATGCAAGGGGAAGAAAATATTTTATGGTTTTCGGAAATTAAATGGTTTGCAAAATCTTCCGGCACCACCAGCGACAAAAGTAAATTCATACCAGTCAGCAACGAATCCTTAGAGGAGTGTCATTATAAAGGAGGCAAAGATTTATTAAGTATCTATTGTAACAATCAACCCGAATCAAAAATATTCACTGGTAAATGTTTAATAGTGGGCGGCAGCAATCAAATAAGCCCCGTAAACGAAGCCATTTCTTACGGCGACCTTTCTGCTGTGTTAATTAAAAATTTGCCCATGTGGGCAGAATTCCATACTACACCAAACAGTGCAATCGCGCTTATGGAACACTGGGAAGAAAAATTAGAATCCATTGCCAATGCCACCATCAATGTCAATGTAACCAATATATCTGGGGTTCCTACTTGGACGGTTTTATTAGCCAAAAGAATTTTAGAAATTACAGGCAAAAATAATTTGCTAGAAGTGTGGCCAAATTTAGAATTGTATTTTCATGGTGCGGTTAATTTTGCGCCTTACAGAGAGCAATTTCAGAAATTAATTCCTTCTTCAGAAATGTATTACCTAGAAACCTATAATGCATCGGAAGGTTTTTTTGGTATTCAAGATCAAATAGGAAATAGTGAAATGTTATTAATGCTTGACTATGGCATCTATTATGAATTTATTCCAGTAGAAAACATTGACGAAGAGAATCCGAAAACCTTATCATTAGCCGAAGTCAGTTTATTTAAAAACTATGCTATTGTTATTTCTACTAATGGTGGTTTGTGGCGCTATGTAGTTGGCGATACGGTTCAATTTACTAGCCTTAACCCCTATCGTATTTTAATTACCGGCCGAACCAAACATTTTATCAATGCATTTGGAGAAGAACTCATTATAGACAATGCAGAAAAAGCCTTAGTTAAAGCTTGTAGTATTTGCAATGCCGCTATAAAAGATTATACCGCTGGGCCAATATATTTTAGCGACAAAAAGTCTGGCGGTCACGAATGGATTATTGAATTCGAAAAAGAACCCGAGCAGCTCGATACTTTTACAGATTGTTTAGATGCAGCCCTAAAAGAAATTAACTCCGATTACGAAGCAAAACGAAAAGGAAATATCGCATTGTTAAAGCCGATTGTACACCTTGCACCTACAGATACTTTTTATAAGTGGATGAAAAACAGAGGCAAGCTTGGTGGGCAACATAAAGTGCCTCGCTTAGCGAATAACAGAAAATATTTAGAGGAAATTTTAAATATGATTAATATTTAATTTTTCGTTCCATTGCATTTGATCCATAAATAGCAAGCGTAATACCAGCAACTGTTTGCACGGTATTTACATTTACAAAAGGGCTAATACTGAATCCAAAATCATATACTGGCTTGACAATAAATTGCAATTGTGCTTGCAAGCCAATACCAAATGTTTTGTCTTGATTTATTGTTTTAGTAGAATCAAAAGGATAATAATTAGTATAAACTAAACTAGGACCCGCAAATGCTGCAATTTTATAATATTGTTTTTCGATTACTTTCCCTCTTCCTATATTAAATGCATTAAGGTAAACAGTAGCGCCACCAAATGCTAAATAATTAAGCGTGCTAGCTTGGTAACTCAACTGCCACAATCTATCCAAGCGATCATAATAATTAAAACTTAATTCCATGTTTGCATTGGTAAAATTTGGCAAACTAGGTTTAATGTTAGGGCCAAATCCAAAAAGCACCCAATTATTTCTGCTTTTAAAACGGTAATCACCTATGTAATAATCTTCGAATACTTTTTTATCCTTTGGTTTATCGGCTACAGGGCTTTGCGCTTGAGCATCAATTATGCAAACAAGTAACATCACCGTAAAAAATAAATACTTTTTCATGTTCATTTCTCAATAGTTTTTGGAAAAAAGGTTGACATCAAAATACTGCTCAACAAAACAAAAATAATAAATAATAAAGATTGTAATGTACCAAATCCGATGGCCTTTAGCCAATGTGCAGCCAGCATTTTAACCCCAATAAATGTCAACAATACGGCTAAGCCTGTTTTTAAATAATGAAATTGATGTATCACATTCACTAATAAAAAAAACATAGATCGCAAACCTAATATGGCAAATATATTAGAGAAGAAAACAATAAAGGGGTCTTTAGTAATCGAAAATATAGCAGGAATTGAATCTACTGCAAATATTAAATCTGAAAATTCGATGACAATTAATACAATAAACAAAGGGGTGATAAGCCATTTTTTATTTTTCTTAACAAAAAATTTACTCCCAACATACCTCGGAAAGACCTTAAAATATTTTGCGAAAAATTTAACAACAGGATGATTTTCCGTATCAATTTTTTCTGATTCTTCTTTTTTGAAAAATAAAGATAATCCTGTATACAATAAAAAAATGCCGAATAAATATAATATCCATTCAAATTCTTTAATTAAAGAAGCTCCAATGAAAATGAAAAGAAAACGCATTAAAATTGCACCCAAAATACCCAAGAATAAAACACGGTGATAATATTTTTCAGCTACATTAAATGCGGTAAGTAACAAGATGATCACAAAGATATTATCTACCGATAATGCATACTCGACCAAATAACCACTCATAAACTCTAAGGCCAAATTTTGATTGTAATTTGTTAAACTGGCTGTAAAATTTGTTGGAATGATTGCTATTGATTGGTGGTTTACTGTAATAATAGCTTGCAAAGAAGCTAAATCGCTGATTCCATGAATCCAATGCCCTTTAAACAACAATAAGATATAAAAACAAATGGCGAAGCATAACCAGATAGCACTCATCACTAAAGCTTCTTTTGTTTTAATAATGTGGTTTTTTTTATTAAAAACGCCTAGGTCTATAGCCAACATGACAAAAACAAATAGTGCAAAACATCCGAAAAATAAAAGCTCAGTTGAATACATTATTTTTTTCTATTGATGGTAAAATCAACTAATTGAATCAGCGATTCTTTGGCAATGGAATCTGGGAATTGCGCAAGTATTGCAATGGCTTTGTGTTTATACTCCATCATTTTTTGCGCTGCATATTCCATGCCGCCTTGTGCATTGATAAAGTTTAAAATGATTGTTAAGGTTTCTTTTTCTTCGTGATGATTTTTGACTAACCTAATCATTTTATTTTTTTCTGCAGCACTTACTTTTTGTAATGCATAAATTAAGGGCAAGGTTAATTTCTTTTCTTTAATATCTATTCCTTTAGGCTTACCAATGTCATCATAACCAAAATCCATTAAATCATCTTTGATCTGAAAAGCCATTCCAACATGTTCTCCAAACAAATGCATTTGATCTACCATTTGTTGTTCTACACCAGCAGAAGCTGCACCACAAGCGCAACATGAAGCGATTAAAGAGGCTGTTTTTTGTCTTATAATTTCGTAATAAACATCTTCTTTAATATCTAGCCTTCTTGCCTTTTCTATTTGCAATAATTCTCCTTCGCTCATTTGCTGCACTGCGCGAGAGACAATTTTTAGCAAATTAAAATCATCGTTATTTAAAGATAATAACAAACCTTTAGCTAATAAAAAATCTCCAACTAATACCGCAATTTTATTTTTCCAAACAGCATTGATTGATAAGAAGCCCCTTCGCAAATAGGCATCGTCTACTACATCATCGTGCACCAAAGTAGCCGTATGTAATAATTCCACTAATGCTGCTCCCCTATGGGTAGCTGGTGTAATTCCACCACAAAGTTGTGCCGTAAAAAAAACAAACATCGGCCGCATTTGCTTCCCTTTTCGTTTGTAAATATATTGCGTTACCTTATCTAATAAGGGTACAGAACTTTGCATCGAAGCTTTAAAAGCGGCTTCAAATGTTTTTAATTCTGCTGCAATAGGATTACTGATTTCGGAAAGTTTCAAGGCTTTAACATTATGCTGCAAATTAAGTTATTGTTTGCAATTATTCAGCCATATTTGAAACAGGCATTTAGCTAAATATTATATGGTTGATAGTCAACAAAATAGCTAATTAAATAAATTAGCCATTTTAGCTTTATTTATGCAATTTTGTTCTTGAAAAACATCCCATTTTAATATGAACTACCAAATACCAATTGTACAAACAAAAAATCCTCATTGGACTAAAGAATTAGTGGAACGAGGAGAGTTTGGCGCGGTTATTTCAGACCACATGTTTGTATCGAATTATGAAAATGGCAAATGGATTAATCCAAAAGTTGTTCCATACGAAAACCTGTCTTTGAATCCAGCAACGCTTGCACTTCATTACGGGCAAAGTGTATTCGAGGGCATGAAAGCATTTAAAATGCAAGATGGCTCGATTTCTATTTTTAGAATTGAAAAACATTTAGATCGTTTCAATAAATCATTAGATAGAATGTGCATGCCAACCATTCCTGCAGATTTATTTCATGCAGCATTATTGGCATTTGTTAAAACCGATTTAAATTGGGTACCCGAAGGTGATGGTCATTCATTATACATCAGACCATTTGTATTTGCTTCTGAAGCGCGCTTTGGGGTTAAGATTGCGGATGAATATATGTTTGTCATTTTCGGTGGACCAGTAGGCCCTTACTATGGTACGCCATTGAAAATAAAAGTAGAAACTCATTTCGCTCGCGCTACCAGAGGTGGTGCAGGATTTGCAAAATGTGCGGGTAATTACGGTGCATCATTTTTTCCAACTAAACTAGCAAAAGAAGAAGGCTTCGATCAAATTCTATGGACCGATGGCCGAGAAAATAAATACATTGAAGAATCTGGCACCATGAATGTGATGTTTATTATCAATGGAAAACTCATAACGCCTAGTACTTCAGATTCTATATTAGATGGTATTACCAGAGATTCCATATTGTCTTTAACAAACGAAATGGACATGCCAGTTGAAATTAAAAAGATCAGTGTGGATGATTTAGAAAAAGCCTTAAAAGCAAATCATGTTTCGGAAGCCTTTGGCACAGGAACTGCAGCTGTGGTAGCTCCCATTGAATCGATTAGCATCAACGGACACAATTATATTTTACCTGCTATAGATGAAAACGCATTTATGTTGCGTGCGAAAAAGAAATTAATGCACATTCGTACGGGCGCAGAAGCAGATAAATTTAGTTGGAATACTATTGTCGAATAATATTTACGGCCTAGTATCCTTTTATACTAGGCTGTAATTTCTCCTCTTAAGTTTTGCGTTAGCTGATTAGCTATTTCGTTTAAACTTAGCTCCTGTCCAAACAAAAACATCAATTTAGTAATGGCCGCTTCGAAAGTTAAATCTAGGCCACCAACAACTCCCATTTTAGCTAAATGTTTGCTGGTTTCGTATCTACCTATTTCTACATTCCCACCAATACACTGGGTGATTTCTAAAATCAAGATTCCACTTGCGACGGCTTGTTGTAAGCTTTCAACAAACCACGAATCTGTACAAGTATTACCCGCGCCAAAACCTTCTAGGATAATGGCTTTAACACCTTCTGCGCTAATAACAGCTTGCACATATGCTGGCGAAATTCCTGGAAATATTTTTAATAATGAAATGGGATTTTTTAATTTTTTATGCACTACAAATGCAGCTTCGGAACGAGGCATCAAAACTTCCGAGTTGAAATTAATATGAACACCTGCTTCTGCTAAAATTGGAAAATTAGGTGAGCTAAATGCTTCGAATTTATTGGCTTCTGTTTTCTTTGAACGATTGCCTCTAAATAATTTATAATCAAAATAAATACAAACTTCATTTACTATTGCTTGTCCATGCTCATCTTTTGCAGCAGCAATTTCTAATGCGGTAATTAAATTTTCTTTGGCATCTGTTCTAATCTCACCAATCGGTAACTGAGAGCCTGTAAGGATTACAGGCTTTGCTAAATTTTCTAACATAAAGCTTAAAGCACTGGCCGTATAGGCCATAGTGTCTGAACCATGTAAAATGACAAAGCCGTCGTAGTCCTGATAATTTTTTTCTATAATACTGGCCATCTCGATCCAACTATCCATATTCATGTTAGATGAATCTAAAATTGGATCAAAAGAAATGACGACTACTTGATAATCAAGACGAGAAAGTTCCGGCACATTTTCGGTAATATTATTAAAATCAAAAGGCACTAAAATTCCTTTTTGATCTTGAACCATTCCGATGGTTCCGCCAGTATATAGGAGAAGTAATTTTTTCATTTGCTTTGATTTTAAATACCAAAAACTTTTTTTGAATTAGCTGTGGTTTGTTCGGCTATAGCTGCTAATGTACAAGATTTTAGCGTGGCTAGTTTCTCCGCTACATGAATGAGGTAAGCACTTTCGTTGGGTTTGCCTCTAAAAGGCACTGGACTTAGGTAAGGGCTATCTGTTTCTAAAACCAAATGCGCTAAATCAATTTCCTTTACTACCTCGGCTAATCCAGCATTTTTATAAGTTAATACGCCGCCAATGCCTAAATAAAATCCTAGGTCTATGATTTGATGAGCCTGTTGCAGGCTTCCCGAAAAGCAATGAAATATACCACGCAAATTTGGCCCCTTTGCTGCTTTTAAAATAGCCAGTGTTTCATCGAAAGCTTTTCTACAATGAATAACTATAGGCAAAGATAATTCTTTTGCTAATTCAATTTGTGCAATAAAAGC
>CAIMAP010000102.1 GCA_903838995.1 uncultured bacterium
ACAATAGGCGTACTAATTTGACTGACCGCTCTATAAGGCATTTCAATAACGGTAGCAATAAATAATGCGGTAGAATAAACCGTAAAACTAGATAGGTTAATGAGCGAACTAATCATATAGCTATCAATTTTATTAACCAGCGTAGAACCAATGCCAGCAATAATAATGAAGCCCAAGAAATACAAAATCTCTCTTTTGATTTTAGCATCTTTTAAAACTGTAAAATCTGGTTTAAGGTTGATGCCTCTTAACTGACGTATGTAGATTATATTGATGACTAAACCTGAAAAATACAATAAAGTAATGGCCACCATTAATTGATCGAAAGTTAAATAGTGTAAATAATTAGCGATCAATAGTAATGACATACCAAATCGTAAATACACATCACGAATGATTTTTGGTACCACAATGCGCATTTGCGTGCTACAATATTGTTCGGTAATATTTTGATAAACATAAATAATGGTAAAAGGGATAAAGTACCAGTAATAATCGAGCACTAAGGGGGAGTTCTCTTGAAAGGAACTCACAAATAAAGGACGCAGTAAAATAAAAACAATGCTAAAAAATACAATCCCAATAATAGGCGTTACAAAAATAAAAAATTGAAAGCCTTGGTCGTTTTTTTCTTTGTTTCTAAAATAAGGATAAAATTTATTGACAGCATTGGGTACGCCAATTTGTGCAAAGTAGGCTAAGAATAAGCCCATCTCTAAAATAAATCGGATCAAGCCTATTTGATCGAGTGGCAAACATTTTGGAAACAACCACACAATATTGATATAGCCCAAAACCACGCCCAAATATTGAACGATAATAGATTTGAAACTTTGACGAATAACAATTCCCAATTTATTGCTTTTGATAAATAACGGTAATACAAGCACCATATTTTGGTGGCTGCAAGCGCATGGCTAATTTAACGATTGGCCGGGTCATTTTATATACTAATTCGAGCGTCTCGCCTTTTAATTTCAAGGTATTGCGTAAAAACACTTCGTAATAATTGCCATAATTTAATTTGTTTGCCGGCTCTTTATGCACCGCTACCACGCTTAAACCAAACAATGGCGCAATATTACGCAAGGATTGCTCCTCCCATAAATTGATATGGTGTGGCGGTAAATTTAACGTATGATCGGGATCGTTGCTAAATAAATAACATTCGTTGTTAGGAACGCTAATGGCATACAAGCCGCCAGTTTTTAAACAAGCAATACTATCTGCAAAAAAATCTTTGAGCTCGGCGATGTGTTCGACCACTTGAAAAGAACAAATTAAATCATAATAATTTGCATGCGTTTGTAAATGCGCATCGATTAATTGATTGAATACTTGTAGGCCTTTGACCTGTGCGCTTGCCACTGCATGCGGATTCAGTTCTAAACCGATGGCTTCGGAAACACCCAATGTTTGAATTTTTTCTAGAAAAGAACCATGTGCGCAACCAATCTCTAACACTTTGCCTGCTTTGGGTAAATAAGGAATTAATTGTTCGTGTTCCCATTTCCAATTGGCATAATATTGCGCATAGTTTTTTTCGAGTGCCTC
>CAIMAP010000103.1 GCA_903838995.1 uncultured bacterium
AAACAGCACCCAATTTGTAACCTTTGGCTGTTAATTCTACTCCATAATGTTTTACACCAGCTACATTTTTATACATACCCACTCCAACTGCCAATCCAACACCTAATATAGAATGTCCATAGGTTTGACTAATCCAAACCGAGCAGGGTATATTTAATTTTTTTAATATGGCAAAAGCTAAAAGGCTCCTGGTATCGCAATCGCCTTTTAAATTGTGTAAGAATTCAAATGGACTTTGAACACCAAATGGCACTTCGGATAAACAAGGTTTTTTTTGTCGATGATATTCTTTGAAAAAAGCAGATCCAGAATTTTGCAATACTTCTTTACAAGATCGGTCGTGCACTAAATAATAGGGTATTTCTTGTATAAAGGTAACCACCATTTCGGCAGTGGCAATCGGACTTAGTTTTTTGGTTTGAACAGAGTCTTTAAAAATAGCTACTACCGAATCTATTTTTGTTTGATCTAGGTTTACCATTTTAGCATAAAGAAAACTATACATTTCTTCGCTTGGTTGTTTTTGCGCTTCGTCTGCAATTTGTTGATGCGCTCTTAGTTCTTGTTCAAAATCTTGTGCTGAGGTATTATATGTTGCATTGTAATTACGCTCTTTAAAATCATACCATTCGATGCTTTTTTGAGTCATAATTTGACTTCTGTTACCGCCATTTTTATCTTCGGTTACAAATGGATTACTTGTTTTTACACTGCCTTGCCTTGTTTTTATAGGTGCTAAATTGCTTCCACCTCTAGAAAATAAATTGAGTATCACGGCAAAAACGATAAACAAAAGAATAAATGTAAAAATACCACCTAATATTTTTCTGCCAATAAATCGGGTAATAAACCAGCCTATTCCCAGCACTATAAATAGTATAATAGCCGATGGGAAAGTTTTCCAGGCAAACCATAAAAATACAAGCCAAAATAGGGTGCCTAATATGTTGCTGCTTTTTTTACTCCTATTATTGAATAGAGGAGGTGTAATGGTTGGATTTATAAGAGTGATTGGAACTTCATTGTCTATTGCAGTTGGAACCACCGGGCTGGTAACTATTACTGCATCATTATCTAATACATTTACGCCATTAACATTAATGGCTTCGGTTACAATTGCTTCTTTGCTAACTTCTTTTGTTCTAACTTGAAAATAAATATCACCGCTTACCTCAATAACATCTTTTGAATATATACTAGCATTATTTTGCTTGATGTTGAAGTTTTTTAAGAGTACTTGGTATATGCTTTCTCCAAAATATTGATCTTCTCCACGTGGAATAAAAATATGGGTGGTATCTCTAAAGAAATTAAATCTTTTACGCGTGTTAATTTTTTCTTTATACCAAAAATCGCCTGTTTTGTATTCATCAATATTTCCAATGCTAAGTTTTTCAAGCTCATCTATTCTTAAATAATCCCAATGAATATCTGAAAATAGCAATGCACCATGGTGCTTACCATTTTTTAGTTTCAATAAACCCGTAAATTTTCCTTTATAATAGTTTAAAACAATCATGTTATTTTTTCTTATTTGGAATTTGGGTGCGTTTTTTTACCGTTTTTTCTGTTTCGGTTAGGGTTACTTCCACGCGGCGATTCATTAATCTACCTTCTTTGGTTGTATTGTCTCCTTTAGGAGCCAAATCGCCCATACCTTTTGCTTTCAACCTATCCGAGTCTATTCCCAAGCTGGTTAAAAATTTCATTACACTTTCGGCTCTTTTTTGCGAAAGATATAAGTTGTATTTTGGATCGCCTGTATTATCGGTATGGCCAAATATAGTAGCATTTAAACTATCGTTCTTGGTTAGGTATTCGGCAAGCTGTTGTAAGTCTTTAGCAGATGTTGGAAGTAATACATCGCTATTTGTATAAAACTGAACATTTGGCAAACTCACCATTTCATAGGTTGTCTTATTATTAGAATCCACATAAGAAAC
>CAIMAP010000104.1 GCA_903838995.1 uncultured bacterium
AGATACCACCAGAAGATGCACAAGCGCCAACAGCAATTACCCAGCGGGGTTCGGCCATTTGTAAATAAACTTGTTTTAAAACAGGTCCCATTTTTTTAGCAATGGTTCCCATCACCATTAGTAAATCTGCTTGACGAGGCGAAAAACTTGGACGCTCGGAACCAAATCTAGCGAAGTCGTAATGAGATCCCATGGTTGCCATAAACTCAATTCCGCAACATGAAGTTGCAAATGGTAAAGGCCATAATGAATGTGATCTTGCAAGACCAACTACTTTGTCTAATCGCGTTGCGAAAAAACCTGCACCTTCTATTCCTTCTGGTGCCGAAACAATTTTGATATCACTCATAAAAATGCTTAAAAACAAAACGCACATCTTACCTGAAGATGTGCGTCAAATGTACAATAAATATTACTTTTTAAGGGTTTAGCGACAAGAAAAATCTTAATTATTCCCAGTCTAAAGCACCCTTTTTTAATAGGTAAAAGAAGCCGGCTAAAAGGAAGCCTACAAAGGTGAACATTTCTAAAAAACCAGTGATTCCAAACTCTCTAAAATTGACTGCCCAAGGGTACATAAAAATTACCTCGACATCGAATAATACAAACAAGATGGCAACTAAAAAGTACTTCACAGAAATAGGAGACCTGGCATCGCCTTGTTGCTCAATTCCGCACTCAAAATTGGCTAATTTATCGGCTGTTTTGCGCTTAGGACCAATGTAATGAGTAGCCAACATGGTAACTGCTACAAAGCCAATGGCCGCAAATAATTGCAATACGATTGGGAAGTAATCGGCTGGTATAAATGAATTTCCCATATTTTTAATGATTAATGTATGCGGTAAAATTAATGATTATTTCTTTGACTCTTTGATTAACCCCTCTAAATTCAATTTAGCGTCTTTGTCGTTAGGGTCAATTTCGATGATTTTTTGGAAATTACCAATGGCAGCCGCATTGTCTTTCAAAACGGTGTAATTATAATCGCCTAAATATTTATACGCCTCAATCAATTCTTTACCCGATTTCTTTAGGTCTAATTTTGGATCTGCAATGGTCAATTCAATAAACTTTTCGTAAAATGGTTTAGCTAAACCATCATTGATTTTATCTACATTATCTAATTGCACATTGTTTCTAGCACGAAACAAATAAGCTGGTTTATATTCTGCATTCAATTCCAACAGTTTGGCAAAAGCAGAATCTGATTTTGCAAATGCTAGTCCGAAATAATATTTTCTACCTAAATTAAAATAATCTACCGCTGTTGGTTTGGTGTTCAACATTTTTAATTCGTAGGTTTCTGCAGATAGTTTATATTGCTTCATCGAGAAATAGGCATCCGATAAATCTCCATATAAATCTCTACTGGTGGTATCGAGCGCAATGGCGCGTGTAATGGTGTTTACGCCCAATGAGTCTAATTTATTTTTAACTTGCAATTTACCTAAGTAAGCGTAATCTTGGGGTAAAATTTTAGCAGGATTCATCGAGAAAAATTTATTCATAGCAGTTAATCCTGCTTTGTAATCTTTGATTTCGTAAGATGAATAACCTAACAAACGGTAGTTGATATAATCGCTAGAATCTTTCGCTACAATTTGTTTAATGATGTCGATAGACTCTTGAAATTGTTTTCCGTAAAATAAAAATTTAGCATAACGCAATTGCGAATTCAAAGATTTATCGGTAAGGAATAAATATTTTTTATAATTTTCAACCGCGCTTTCAAAATGTTTAGCCGTTAATTCTAATTCGCCGTATTCTCTATAAATTGGTGCAAAAGTAGAGTCTATTTTAATCGCTTTATCGAAAGCAATTTTCGCTTCCGCGTAATTCAAAGACCTAGTCCAAAGCTTTCCTGTACGCACGTAAGCGTTCACGTAGTTAGGGTTTAACTTAAGTGCTTCTGTGTAATATTTTACCGCTTCCGAACCGTTGGCTTGCTCCATATATACATCGCCAATAGCCACTAATAATTCGGGGCTCTTTTGGTTAATCGCTTTTGCTTTTAAGAAATAACTTAATGCCTCTTCGAAATTACGAACGCCTAATTCGCGGTAGACTTCGCCAATACTAATAAAGGTTTGAAAATCTTTGCCTAAAGAAATAGCAATTGCTTTATCGAAATTTACTTTAGCTTCTGTTACATTTCCTAAGTCGTAATCTACCGAACCCAAACCTACTATGTTTAAAGTGGAGTTAGGGTTTGCGGCCAAACCTTGTTGAAAATAAAATTTGGCTGAATCAATTTTATCTTGCTTATAATAGGCTTTTCCTAAATAATAATAGTTGTCGGCATTGCTTGGATTTGCTAGCACCAATGTGCTGAAAATTGTTTTTGCTTTTTCAAATTGCTCTACTTCAATTGCCCTAATTCCTTTTACTGCTTCTTGCGCCTTTACAATGGTAAAAGTGGAAACCACTATAATGGCAACAAGCCAAGCATTTTTTAAACTTCGATTCATGCTAATTTTTTTTAATTTGTTTGTATAATTCTAATAGGTGCGTTGGCTGGCAATAAGCCAGATTTTAAAATAATTTTTTGGCCTTTATCGCTTGATATAAACGATGCAAAGCCAGTGGCAAGGCCTGCTCTAGGCTCTCTGCTAATACTGTATATTTCGCGTAATAAAGGGTATTGTTTAGTGGCAAAGTAAGCTTGGTAGGGTTGGTAATAATAATCATCTCCCAAATCGCCTGGGTCGCCCATAATGCCTATTACATTAATACCGCTTTTAAATTTCATGGCCTTTGGATCGTCTTTGTCGCTAATCCAATTTACGCCCACAATTCCTAAAGCGTTTTTATTTTCGCTAACATATTTAATTACTTCTTCGTTTGTTTTTAATGCGTAACCCGGTATAGATTTTTGACCCACTAATTCGGCCATGTATCGAACGGTTCCGCTATTCTTATTATCAAACACAAGATTGATTTTTGCAAGCGTAGAATTTTTATCGAGTGTATTCCAATCTGTAAATTTTCCACGCATAATTTCACGCACTTGCGCTAAAGTAAAAGTAGTATCGGTGTTTTGATTATTTACGATTAGCGCAATGCCGTCGCTAGCTATTTTATTTTGCGTATAGCTGTGTTTCCCTTTAAAATAGGCTATTTCAGAAGGGTTTAAGCTTCTTGCGGCAATCACCAAAGAGATGCTGTCTTTGATAAACAAATCCATCATGTCTAACTCTGGCAAATAAACTGCGTTTACGTTTGCTTTAGGATAAATGGTTTCGAAAACTTGTTCTTGTGCATCGATGATAGAAAGTAGCGTTTCGTCGGCGGCAATTTTTACTTCACCGCTCGTAGTGCTGCTCAACTCTTTTCCGTTTTTATCTTTATTATTTGAGCAAGCAGAAAAGCAGATTCCAATTAGGGCAAATAATAAAAATTTATGCTTCGTCTTCATTGTTACTCTTTTTCCAATTGTTTAAAGATCGCCACAATCTAAAAAAAGAATAGGCTATAAAAATACAGCCTATTCCAATCTTTACTATTTTATCATATTCAGCTAAGAAATTTCCTATGCTGAGTAAACTCAATCCGATTACTAAATAAACAAGCGACATAATTATTCCAAATACGAAAATCACTTTATCTCGCATGGACCATAGATCCGCTGGTTTATTCATTTTAATTACATCAATTTAAATTTCACAGGTACGTTAAACTGCACACGCACTGGTCTTCCGTTTTGTCTACCAGGTGCAAAGTTTGGCAAGTTTTTAATTACACGCTTAGCCTCTTCGTCACATCCGCCGCCAATACCTCTTAATATTTTTACATCAGAAACGCTGCCATCTTTTTCTACAACGAAAGAGATAAA
>CAIMAP010000105.1 GCA_903838995.1 uncultured bacterium
ATTGAACTTTATTTAGCTTATTGCAAAAAATTATAAGGTTATTTTTGCTAAAACTTGCTCGATTAAAGCATTCATTTTTAAAGCAGGATTTTTAGAAAAAGTTTGATTTGCTCTATTGGCTAATATTAAATTAATAGAACAGGCATTAAATCCAAAATACCTAGCTAAACCAAGTATTCCAGCCGTTTCCATCTCAAAATTTGTGATTACTTTTTTATTTGTTTTCCAAGCTTTTAAATCGGTTAAAATGGAATTAAAATGAGCATCATTACTAATACTTCTGCCTTGTGGATGATAAAATCCTTGACAGGTAGCGGTAATTCCTAAATACATATCTTCTTTAAATTGATTGATTAATTTATCGGAAGCTTTGCAAGCATAGGGTTTTATAAAAGAAAAATTAGCTTGTAAACAGGCGAGCATTTTATTTTCCATTTCTAATTCGATTTCCGATTTATTATATGGATAGAAATTCATTAAGCCTTCTAAACCAATTGCATATTCGGTAAGCAAAACGGTATCTAATGGAATTTCTGGAATTAAAGCGCCAGAAGTGCCTAGTCTAATAATATCAAGGCTTTTAGGCTCTTTTAAATAAGTTAATTTATTGAAATCAATCGCAGTTAAAGCATGTAATTCATTAAAGACAATGTCTATATTATCGGTGCCAATACCGGTTGATAATACTGTTATGGGCGTATTTCCTATACGACCTGTATGAGTAAAAAACTCTCTGTTTTCTACTTTATGTTCGATCACATCAAAATATTTAG
Organism: uncultured bacterium; assembly: GCA_903838995.1. GTDB lineage: Bacteria > Bacteroidota > Bacteroidia > Sphingobacteriales > Sphingobacteriaceae > CAIKLP01. Next base: position 774 of record CAIMAP010000105.1, read on the forward strand.
AAATAGCAGCTACTCTGTCTTGATCTCCAACCGTAATAATAGTAGGTGCAATTTGTTCTGGATGTAAATGTAAATGATAAATACTTCCGTCTTCATTTAATATTAATTCTGATGCTGGTATTTTAATATCGCTCATGGGCTATAATGGGTTTAAATATTTGTTTGTGTTGAATAATATAAACCTAAAATAGCTATAATGGCTAAGGAAATTCCAAGCCAATTTATTTTACTTATTTGTTCTTTAAATACAATGGCTGCTACAAATGCAGAAAATAATAATACGCCCATATTGTTAATTGCAAATACCAAAGAACTCTCCAAAGTATTGCTAGATAAGGCTTTCATTAAAAAATAAGTGGCAAAATAATTAAAAGATCCTAATACAACACCCCCTATAACAGCTGCCAATTGTATTTTATTTTTTTCTTTGAATAATAGCGCAAAACCAATTACACCTGCTGCACCAAATATGCAAGTTAGCAATACAGAAATGGGAACTATTTGGCTAAAGTAAGATTGGGTAATTTTAATTGCAATATCTACACAGCCACTTCCTATAAAAATAAAAATTGGAATGAGGATGCTATTTGATTTTTTTGTAGATGGATCAACGCTGGGTTTTGCCGTAAAGTAAACAGAAACTAATGCAAGTAGTAAAAAGGCCATTTTTAATATTCCAAAACTCTCAGAATAGGCCCAAATGCTAAATAATACAGGTAATACCAGCGACATCTTTTGGGCTACTGAAACAGCCATTATGCCATTTTTTTCTACACCAATCGCCATTAATTTAAAAACAGCGATAAATAAAAATCCAAAAAACAAGGCAGAATAAAACCAGGTAGCATGAATATAATCGATTCCAAAATATTGATTTGGATTTAACATAAAACCCCATGAGGCAGCTATTACATAATTAAATGAAATGGCTTGTGCATTATTAATATTGTTTTTGTTGAAATATTTAAAACAGAATACCAATGAGGCAGAAAGAACAATACTAATTAAAATGGCAATCATAAAGTGATTATTTGTATTTGATTATTTGCAATACTTGTATCTGAAACAATTGATCCTGTTAGTTTTGGAGCAATTACCCCATCGTGTAAATTTAAATCTGTAGCCGTTATAATTCGGGCTTCGTCCCATAAATTAAAGCGAATAAATTCGTTTAAAGTATAGGCGCCACCTTCAATAATGATAGATTGAATTCCTAAAATATACAATTGATAGAGCATCATTTGAGGTAATAATCCTAAAAATTCAATCCCGATATATTGAATATGACCAACCGTTTCGGTTCGGTGTTCGTTAAAAATAATTGTTTTAGCATCCTCTTTATAAATTGCATGATGCTGCGGAATTTTTAAAGTTTTATCGATGATAATTCTGATGGGGTTTTTACCTTCTACAAGCTTTGTAGTGAGGCTAGGATTGTCTATTAATGCGGTATTGGTGCCAATTAAAATAGCATCTTCTTGCGCGCGCCACTGATGAGAAAGTGTTAAACTTTCGGTATTACTAATGGCTGTTTTTTCGTTTTTTAATCCTAAAAATCCATCGGCGCTTTGTGCCCATTTTAAAATTATATAAGGTCTTTGTTTTTGATGATAGGTAAAAAATCGACGATTAATTAATTGACATTCTTTTTCTAAAAATGGAAAAACAACATCGATGCCAGCATTCTTTAATTTTGCTATGCCTTTTCCATTCACCGATTCGTTTGGATCTAAGCAGCCAATCACTACCTTTTTTAATTGGTGCTTGATAATTAAATCGGCACATGGAGGTGTTTTACCAAAATGACTACAAGGCTCTAAAGTAACATATAACGTGGCATTCGCTAATATTTCTGAAGCATTTTGGGGGTAATTATGCAACACTTGATTAATCGCATTGACTTCTGCATGTGCATTGCCATAGCTTTCGTGATAGCCTTCTCCAATAATTTCATCTTGGTAAACAATAACAGCACCCACTAATGGGTTCGGACTTGTTTTGCCTAATCCAAGCGCTGCTAGCGCCAAGGCGCGATCCATAAATTTACTTTCTGGAAACATCCTGTAAAAATAGCTTTTTTTATTAGTTTTGAAGATGTTTTCAAAGATAAGAACGCTTAAAGAAGCCTATCAAAATTTCAAACACCTCTTAACAAAGGTTTATGAGCCTGAAGAAGCCGAAACCATCACTGCTATGGTTTTTAGAGAGGTTTTGGGATACGATCGCATTAAACTAATTCTGAACGAAAATGATTTATTATCCGCTTCTTTATTTGAACAATTAGATTTTATTAGTTTTCAATTATTACAACATCAACCCATACAATACATTTTAGGCTATTGCTATTTTAATGATTTAAAATTTACGGTTAATCAAAATGTATTAATTCCTCGGCCCGAAACGGTTGATCTTGTGCATTTAATTTTAAAAAATCACGACCAACATACGCTAGATGTCATTGATATTGGAACCGGTTCTGCTTGTATTCCCATTTGCTTAAAAAAGGAGCGAAGCCTTTGGAATGTAACAGGATTAGATATTTCGGCTGACGCATTACAAGTTGCCGCGCTTAATGTAAAACAGCATGCAGTTGAGGTATCGTTAATAGAAGCAGATATATTTGCATTTCAACCAAAGCAAAAATTTGACCTGATTGTTAGCAATCCGCCTTATGTTTTGGAGTCCGAAAAATTGCAAATGCATAAAAATGTATTAGACTACGAACCTAGCCTGGCTTTATTTGTAGCTGATCAAGAGCCACTAAAATACTACGAAAGAATTACCGAATTGGCGCATCAATATTTAAATCCCAATGGTTTTTTATACTTCGAAATTAACGAATCATTTGCTGCTCAAACACAAGCATTACTTGCAAAGCATAGCTTTGAGCATATTCAAATTATTCAAGATTTTAAAGGGAAAAATCGTTTTGTAAGCGCGCAAAAAATTTAACCTCGATTACGATTTCTTTTATTACGAGGATGGTATTCGACAATGGTTTCTCTTAAATAACTACGGTCTAAATGCGTATAAATTTCGGTCGTAGTAATAGATTCGTGGCCTAACATTTCCTGCACTGCTCTTAAATCTGCACCACCTTCCACCAAATGCGTAGCAAAGGAATGTCTAAAGGTATGCGGACTGATGGTTTTATGAATACCAGCTTTCATGGCCAATGCTTTGATAATGGTAAACACGCTTACCCGACTCAATTTGCTGCCTCTTCTGTTTAAAAACAAATAATCTTCTTGGCCTTTTTTAATGTCCAAATGATTGCGAATTTCAAGACGATAAAGTTCAATCATTTTTTGTGCTTGTGGACCAATGGGTACATATCTTTCTTTATCACCTTTACCGGTCACTTTTAAGAAATCGATGTTCAATTGTAAATTAGAGATTTGTAAATTGATTAATTCAGAAACACGCAAACCACAAGCATATAATGTTTCTAGCATAGCCTTGTTTCTGGTGCCTTCTGGCGTGCTTAAATCGATTGCATCTATCAATGTGTTGATTTCGTCAATGGAGAGCGTATCGGGGAGCTTTCGACCTATTTTGGGTGCTTCCACTAAACTAGCAGGATCTACTAAAATTAGGTCTTCTAAGTTCAAGAATTTATAAAAAGCTTTAATTCCTGATAAAATACGCGATTGCGAACTGGCTGTCATGCCCAATTGGTTAATCCATACCAAAAAATCTTTTATATCTTTGCTTGTAACAGCAAGGGGGCTCATTTTTTGTTGATTCAATTCGAAATATTGTGCGAGTTTATCTAAATCATGAAGATAAGCGCTAATAGAATGAACAGACAGAGATCGCTCTAATTGCAAATACGATTTAAAACTTTTTTTAGCAGAATTCCAATCCATAATTTATGAAAATTTGCATCATCAACGGACCAAATTTAAATCTTCTTGGTAAAAGAGAAACCACAATATACGGAGAAAAACCATTTGAAGAATATTATGAACAAATTAAAAAAGACTATCCAAGTATAACATTTGAATATTATCAAAGTAATGTGGAAGGTGAATTAATTAATAAAATACAAGAAGTTGGCTACCGTGTAGATGGGATTATATTGAATGCAGGCGGTTATACACACACCTCGGTGGCTTTAGCAGATACCATTTCGGCTATCGAAAGCCCGGTAATAGAAGTACATATCAGTAATATTTATGCTAGAGAGGCTTATAGACATGAATCTTTAACAGCCAAAAAATGCATCGGAATTATTGCTGGATTCGGATTTAAAAGTTACAGTTTAGCCATTAATTATTTATTATCTGAAAAAATTTCTGACTGATAAATCAGAAAATTTTCGCTTTTTTAAGATATAATAATCGTAGACAATGCTTCTTTTGTATTGTCCAGTTTTATTGCTTTTCTTAAATAATTTCAACAAGTCTTTTCTCTTATTTACACAGGTTCGCTGGTTCATTAAAAAAGCATAGTGGGCTCTATTAATGGCAAAAGCATGTTTAAATTTACCCGTTAATAAAAACTTAAGTAAAGCCACTAAATCTAACACATGACGAATAAATAACAAGCCAAATGCGGTATGTAGCGGGAGGTTCTTTCTTAAGGTATAGAGGCTATTCCTGAAATTTAGATAAGTTTTTTGAGGGTTAGTTTCGCTCAAGGTACCGCCACCTAAATGGTATACGGTAGACTCATTACAAGCCATAATTTTGTACCCCATATTTTTTAATCGCCAACACAAATCGATTTCTTCCATATGGGCAAAATAATCTTTATCGAATCCACCAGCTAATTTGAATAAATCGGATCTAACAAAAAATGCAGCACCCGATGCCCAAAAAATTTCTTCATTAGCATTGTATTGGCCTGTATCGTTTTCAACGGTTTCAAATATTCTGCCTTTACAAAAAGGATAGCCTAATAAATCCATATAACCACCTGCAGCCCCAGCATATTCAAAGCTTTCGGGCGATCGATAACTCAAAATTTTTGGTTGACAAACCGCAATTTTAGCGTCGTTTTCCATTAATTGAATAATAGGACTTATCCAGTTTTCGGTTACTGCTACATCCGAATTCAAGAGTACAAAATAATCGTAGTTTAAATTGGCTAATGCCAAATTATAACCTGCTGCAAAACCTAAATTTTCTTCGTTTTTTAGGGTAATAACAGCTGGATAATTCGTTTCAGTCCAAGCAATAGATTCGTCTGAAGAAGCATTATCTGCTAATATAATAGCCGTTGGAGCAGGGGTATGCGCTATAACGGATGGTAAAAATTCGCTCAGTAATTTTTGACCATTCCAATTTAATATGACGACTGCAACACTGGAATTCTGCTTCATTATAATTGGAATTTTTGTTTGTTTTCTGCAGTTGGTTGGTGTTTCCAACGCCTATGAGACCATAACCAATCTGCAGGTTTTGCTAATATAATAGATTCTAAATAGCGAACATGTTTTTCGGTAATTTCATATAAATCGGTTTCCTTAGGGTTTTCACAAATAGGCACCATTTCCATTTCATAATATCCTCTTTTAATTCGATTCACTTTTAAAAATAAAATAGTGGCATCAAATTGTTTCGCTAATTTTTCTGTTCCTAAAAATACAGCAGTTGGTTGATTTAAAAAAGTAGTCCAATAAGCTGCATCAGTATCAACAGGTGTTTGATCTGAAATAATTCCTAAGGTATAAGCCTCATTTCTTTTAGCGATAAGGGTTCTAGCCACATCATTCATGGCTAATGGTTGCATGCCAAACCTCGATCTAAAGTCGAAATAATATTGATCAAAAAAAGGATTAGTTAAAGGTTTATAAATACCAATAGATTTACCTGGATACAATAAACACCAGGCTAGGGCAGGCCATTCCCAATTTGCATAATGACCCTGCATGGCAAATATCTTTTTGTTTTTAGCATAAAGTTCTGCTACATATTCTTTATTTACCAATCTCACTCTTTCTTTAATTTCTTTTTCGGTTATATGAGTAGACTTAATGGTTTCGATAATGGTGTCGCATAAATTACGGTAAAAGTCGCGCTCAATTTGGCGTAATTCTTGTAAATTTTTATTTGGAAAAGAATTTGCAAGGTTTACCCTGACTACCTTTTTACGATAGCCAAAAACGGTATAAACCAATAGATATAAGCAATCAGAAAGAAAATACAATAGCCCAAATGGCAATCTAGCGATGCCATTTAACAGCAATATTGCAAATTTCGAGAGCAGTTTAGTCATTGAAATCTGCATCTAATTTATCTCCAAAACTATCATCCGAATTGGGCTCTGCTTCGTCTGGATTATTTTTCATAGACCTCGATAAAATTTTGTATTTCCACTGTGGATCGTAACGCTCCCCAAATAAATCGGAATGCAATAAAACCATTTCGTTTTTTAAATTATCTGGACTAAAAAACACAAATCTTTTATTGGTAAAGGTGCCTATTTTATAAAATCTCCAAATTTCATATGGAAAAGCCCTCACATTCATATCGCTTGTTCTCACAACATTAGGAGCGCCATATTTTAAATAGATATAACCTCTGTCGGTATCGTAGCCTTTATTTATTTTGGAGCCATAAGAATTATTCACCTTTTGAACCTCTAATTCGTAATTAGACCAAGCATTTGAAGCATCAGTTGGATTTCTTTTAGTCCAGAAATACACTAAAAATTGCTTCATTTGGTTCAATTCTAAATTGGCCATTAAGGTCTTTTCGTATGCGAGTTCGTTTTGTGTCGAAATAGGCTTTAAACAAGCTATATTGTCTTTCATTTGGCCTAAAGAATAATTAGCCGCAAAAGAATTATTAATAGCTAAAGTAGTTACCGCTTCTAAATCTTTTCCTAAAGATTTATTACTTCTTTGAAAATAACATTTTTTATACGCAATTACTTCGTTCATTTTATTGCGTAATTCGATCACTAAATTATAATTACCACTTTGTAAATCGGTAATATCAAATTCACCTAAATTAATAATTACATTTTTAGCGCTAATTTTTTGTTGTTGAATAAAAGAATTAAGTTTTGCACCTCCATCAAATTCTAAAAAATAAGTCAATAAAAATTGCTCATTAGGTGCTAAAGTTTGGGTATTATATATTTCATTGTAAAATTTGAGTTGATGTGTATTGGTTGGATAAAAATTATCAACCATAGGGGTAAGGGTATAGCCATTTCGGCTGTAAACACTGTTATTCTGCTCTTTTGTATAGGATTCTAATAATGCGATATCAGAAAAATGAATAAGCCCTGCCGGAAAATCAATTTTAAAATCTTCTTTTAAAGAGACTGAATTTTGGACATCATTATTGTCCGAAAGCGATAATTCAATAGTGTAATCTCCATTACCAAGCGGATATCTTTTTTGATCTATAAATTGAAATTGTAATTGAGATGTATCAGCTACAATAGCAGATAATAAATTATAAGTTTCTTGGCTCTTTAACTCTTCTCTTTGTATATAAAAACGCACGCGCACTTTTACACTCGCTTGA
>CAIMAP010000106.1 GCA_903838995.1 uncultured bacterium
ATCGATGGCTTTCGACACGATGCAAGTAAGCATGTGCCCGAAGCTTTTTGGCGTTTATTGACTAAAAAAATTAAGCGCATCGAATTAGACAAAAAGAGAAACAACTTTTTTCAAATAGGAGAAACCTACGGAAGTCCTGCTTTAATTGGTTCGTATGTTAACTCAGGAGAAATGGACGGACAATTTGATTTTAATTTATACGATGCGGCGGTGAATGCATTTGCAGCTAATGGAGATGCGGCAAAAGATTTCAAGCAACTGGCTTTAACATTAAATCAAAGCAGCAGTACTTATGGCAGTCACCATTTAATGGGTAACATAACTGGTAATCAAGATAAGCCTCGATTTATTTCTTTAGCAGATGGTTCGGTGAGCAATGCTGGAGATACCAAATTGCAAGGTTGGACCAAAAATATCCAAAACAAAGGGGATTTAGGATTTGATAAATTAGCCCAAATGATGGCCTTTAACCTAACTGTTCCTGGCGTTCCGGTAATTTATTATGGCGATGAAATAGGCATGCCCGGGGCCAATGACCCAGACAATAGACGCATGATGCAATTCAGCAATCTCAACGAAAATCAGCTGAAAATGAAAGAAATAACCAAGCAATTAATAGATTTTAGACGCAATAAATTAGAGTTAATTTACGGAGAACTTACTATATTGCCTATTAATGAAAATGTATTTGCTTTTGAAAGAAATTATTTTGGTAAAAAAACAATTATTATTTTTAGTAAAACAAAACAAACAATTAATTTGCCATTGACCGATGCACTTACTTGGACAAGTCAATTAGAGCATCAATTAACAAAAGATAAAAAAAGCATTACTTTATCCTTAAAAGCAAACGATTTTGAAATTATCAGTAATTATTAATATGAAAAAAACACTTTTAGCATTATTCATCAGTTTGGCAAGTTTCATTACTTCCAACGCCACTGCACAAATCGTACATCCAAATTGGGCGCAAAATGCGGTAGTGTATGAAGTCAATGTAAGACAGTTTTCGGAGTCCGGTAAAATTTCTGCAGTAATAGATCAACTAGAGCGGTTAAAAAGTTTAGGAGTAGATATTTTATGGTTGATGCCTTTGCATCCAATTGGAGAAGAGAATAGAAAAGGAACATTGGGTAGTTATTATAGCGTAAAAGATTATAAAGCTTTTAATCCTGAATTTGGAACCGAAGGGGATTTCGAAATGTTTGTGAAAAAAGCACATCAGTTAGGTTTTAAAGTAATCATTGATTGGGTGGCAAACCATACGGCTTGGGATAACGATTGGATTAAAAAACATCCAGAATGGTATGTTAGAGATGCTGCAGGTAAAATTCAAACACAATATGATTGGACAGATGTGGCCAAATTAAATTATGCTTCAAAGCCAATGAGAGCAGCCATGACAGAAGCGATGAAATATTGGGTAACCAAATATGATATTGATGGTTTTAGATGTGATGTGGCTTTTTTAGTGCCTGTTGATTTTTGGAATGAAAATAGAAAAGCATTAGAAAAAATTAAACCGATGTATATGCTTGCAGAGATGGAAGCAAACAACGACATTAATAAAACACCTGCTGCATATTATACTTCTGCTTTTAATGCAAGTTATGCTTGGACATTTATGGGTGCCAGTGCAGATTTAGTAGCTGGTAAAAAAACCATGAGCGAATTCAAATCAATCATGCAAAAAAACTATGCTGAATTGCCTGCGAGTATGCATAAAATGTTTTTCTTAACCAACCACGACGAAAATTCTTGGAATGCAACCATACAAGAGCGTTATCGCGAAAATTGGAAAGCCATTGCAGCCTTAGTATATACTATGCCGCAAAGTTTACCTTTAATGTATACTGGTGAGGAAGCAGGATTGGTAAGAAGATTAAAATTTTTCGAAAAAGATCCTGTTCAATACACCGAATGGAATGATACTTCAAGATATTCATTCTATAGAAGCCTAATTAATTTACATCATACACAGCCAGCATTGAAAAACAATCAAGCAGGCAGCAAGTTTGAAGAATTTAATTTACTTGAGGAGAACTCTGGTTTGGTTTACGCATATAAAAGAACTTTAGGTAAGTCTGAAGTAATTGTAATGATTAATCTTGCGCAAGAATCAGCACATTTCAATATAGAGGGACTAAAAATCGATGTGAATAAATACCAATCAATTACAAGTTCAGTAATTGATGAATTTCACTTCAACGAACAAATTGAAATGCCGCCCTATTCTTTCCTTATTCTGCATAAATAATTTATGAATCAACTAAAACAAAAACCACTCTTAAGCATTGCTCAAATATTTTACATGAGCTTTGGTTTTATGGGCATACAATTTGGCTTTGCATTGCAAAATGGAAATGCCAGTGGCATCTTGCAAAATTATGGTGCGCATGTCGAACAATTGTCATGGTTTTGGTTAGTTGCACCGCTTACCGGAATGATTGTGCAACCTATTATTGGTTATTATTCTGATAAAACATGGAATCGTTTAGGTAGAAGAAAGCCCTACATCTTAACAGGAACAATACTTTGCTGCATTGCATTATTATTATTACCAAATTCGGCAAACTTTTTTCAAGTAAAATCTGCTTTAATGATTGGCGCTGGAATGTTAATGGTGATGGATGCCAGTATCAATATTGCTATGGAACCTTTTAGGGCTTTAGTGGCAGATTGCTTACCTGATTCTCAAAATACTTTAGGATTTTCGATTCAAACTTTTTTAATTGGTATAGGAGCCGTTTTAGGTTCTTGGCTTCCATATATGATGCATAAGTTTTGGGGCGTTTCTGCTTCGGCTCCGCAAGGTATGGTCGCAAATAATGTAACCTATTCTTTTTATGTAGGGGCCGTTGTTTTTTTAGTTTGTATTTTAATTACTATTTTATTTTCTAAAGAATATCCACCTGCCGAATATGCGGCTTATCATGGGGAGTCTGCGGAGAAAGAAACCAAGTTCAGTCATATTTTTAAAGATTTTAAAAATATGCCAAACACCATGAAACAATTGGGTTTGGTACAATTCTTTAGTTGGTTTGCATTGTTTACCATGTGGGTATATACCACGCCAGCTATCGCTCACCATGTGTTTAAATTACCAATTGAGGATACCAATAGCGACACATTCAGGGAAGCACAAACTTGGACAGGAATAATTTTTGGTGTTTACAATGCGGTTTCTGCAATTTATGCTTTATTGCTTCCGCGTATTGCTAAGTTTTTCGGAAAGAAAAAAACACATGCATTTTCTTTAATTGCTGGTGGCCTTGGATTATTAAGCATGTATTTTGCCGATAATAAATACGAATTATTATTAGCCATGGTAGGCGTAGGATTTGCTTGGGCTTCTATTTTATCAATGCCTTATGCTATTCTCGCAGGTAAAATTCCATCAGGAAAAATGGGCGTGTATATGGGAATATTTAATTTCTTTATTACCATTCCACAAATCATTAATGGAATAGTAGGTGGCCCTATTGTTAAATATTTTTACAATAACAACGCGATCTATGCTATTGTATTAGCAGGCGTATTTATGCTATGTGCAGCGGTTTCGGTTTTGTATGTAAGTGATGATACTAATAGCCAAGCTGCGCTGTCAAATTAATTAATTTCTAATATTTTTAATTCTTTTGCTGCAAGTTTTAATTTGTTAGCAATATTTATTTGTTGCTGATGAATCACATCGTTAGCTGTAAAACTCGAATTGATTCTTTCTTTGAATCGATGCAAATCAATATTGGCTTCATTTGCGTTGCTATTATAACTTACCATTACGGTTTTGTTGTTGCTATACCTAAAGTAAGTATACACACCGTCTTGCGGCGCAAACTGCATAAATTTCCCATTAGCAATGGCATCGGAATTTGCTCTCCATTTGGCTAAATTTTGAATGTAATTCCATAAATCATTTTCGCTTTCTGATCTACCACTGGCTTCGAATTTATTTTTCAAATCTCCTGGCCAACCACCCGAAAAATCTTCTCTAATAACACCATGCGGACCTTTACCTTGCATTAAAACTTCAGTTCCATAGAACATAGTCGGAATACCACGCATGGTTAGCATTACGCCTAATGCCGTTTTTAATTTATTAATATCGCCACCCACTTGCGAAAGAAAACGATCTTGGTCGTGGTTGTCTATAAAAGTTACATGGTGATATGGGTCGCGATATAAATAATCTTGACTTAAAGAATAATATAATTTGGAAACACCTTCCGTCCAACCAAAGGGTTGTTGTACAAATTCATCCATGGCAAAACAAAATTGAAAGTCTAAAACTTGTTGTAAGTCTTCCATTTTATTTTTCTCTTTTGGCGTAAAGTAAGATTGTAATGGTACGGCATGCTCCCAGATCTCCGCAAAAATGCTCATCTCGGGGTATTCTTTGCGTATGGCTTGGTAGCATTTTTTCATAAAACTTTCTTCCGGATAAGAATAGGTATCTATTCGAATGCCATCTACTTTTGCTTCGTTCAACCACCACAAAGTTTGTTGAATCATGTATTTTGCAATCAGCGAATCTTTTAAATTTAAATCCGGCATGTGTTTGTCAAACCAACCTTCGGTAAATATTTTTTTATCTATGGCAGCTGCATACGGATCCATTAAGGTATTGGCTCTATAATTGGTGCGTGTAAAAGTATCAAACTGATGAATAAAAGAAGGGAATGGTTGATCGGTATTCATCCAATGGCCATCACCAATATGGTTATAGACTAAATCAATAATTACTTTTTGATTTTGCTGATGACAAGCATTCACTAAATTGAAGTAATCTTGATTGGTACCGTAGCGCGAATCTGTTTGGTAGTGGTTAGTTATGGCATAGCCATGATATGATTGCGAGGCTTCATTATTCTCTTGAAATGGGGTTAACCAAAGGGCTGTAGCACCTAAAGATTTTAGATAAGGCAATCTTTCTTGTATGCCTTTCAAGTCGCCTCCGTGTCTATCAAAGGGTTCTTTTCTATTATGAGAAGTTTCCGTATAATTTTTTACCACATCATTTTTTACATCTCCATTTGCAAAACGATCGGGCATGAGTAAGTAAATAAAATCGTTTTGTTCGAGTGCAGGAACCGGGCGTTTATTTTTTTCTTTGAGTTCAAAATTCAGGTTTAATTTTTTGCTGCCATTACGGAAAACAAATTTTTTAATACCCGTTTTTGCATTTTTTGTAATTTTCAAATTGACTAAAAGATAATCAGGATGTTTGCCAGCTATACTATTGCTTACTATAATTTCATTTGATATATTTTCAAATTGAAAATTACTGATGCCTTTTGCCTTTACAATGATTTGCAAATTTGAATCTTGCATTTGCGTATACCAATTGGGTGGAAACACCGCTATGTCTTGCGTTTTAGCAAAAGTGCTGAAACAAATAATGCAGATAAGTAGGCTTAGTTTTTTCATTGTGGTTAATAATTTCAAATAAATTTACAAAATATTGCGCATAAAAAAAGGCCTCTTCAACGGAAGAGGCCTTTTTTTAAAATATGGAATGAATTACTTCACTGCTAATTTTACAGTTGCTGTTTGGTTCATTTCGTTAGTGATTTGAACAAAATACAATCCTATTGTATAGTTATTAGAATTAATAGTCATTTGTTTTTCAGTTACATTTCTGTAAGTGTCAATGATTCTACCAGTAATATCAGTTACTACAACTGTATGGTTTTTAGCTAAATCATTGAATGCAATAATTGCATTTGATTCAGTTGGGTTTGGATATAATTTAATGTTATTTGCATTTAAATTATTGTTGATACCAACACCTGCTTGAACACAGCTATTGAATACAAATCCAACTTCTTTTGCAGATGCATCAGAACGAGTGTAAACGCGGTTAAATCCACCCACACCACTTGGAACTGTACAGCCTCTTTGCATTGAATCAGGGAATGATTCGCCATTTGCATCAGAACTAACTGGACCATTAGAAAACTTAAAGTAAAATGTACCTGGGCACATTAAGAAAGTAGTTTCGTACATACCAATTTGACCAGCTACTGCAGTCAATTTGATTGCACCACCTTGCCAATTTGGCTCAGTGAAATTACCCATTACAAAAATATCGCCATTTGCATTTGGAATCTCATTACTTAAATCAACCATGAAATGCACATTTGCCGGAGCAGGTACGGGTACGCATGCCACTTCTGAATCGAAACATACAACACCTAAAACAGTATCTTTTTTCAACATGAATTTACGGTTGTTTAATCCTTCCCAACTAACATTGGTTCCTTTGATTTTACGGAATTTGTATTCAACTTCACCTGAATCTAAAGCGATTGTTAATGAATAAATGCTAGAAGTACCAACTTGCGTTAATCTGTTTCCACCAGCCCATCCATTGATCACACCACCTGCAACGTCTACAGAGTCGAATGAACATACAGTTGCCATGTCTACGCGGAAAGTAGCATTGAACTTAGGAATTGCACCTGCAGGACATGCAGTACATGAACCGAAACAAACTTTAGAAATAATAGTATCTGTAGTAATATTTGATAAACCACGGTTACCATTTACTACACATGCAGAAGGAACACTTTCTGCATCACCCCAAGTATTTCCATTGATGAATTTGTATTCTGGACTTGCGCCAGAAGTTACATACGCCATGTATTGGTATACTGAACCAGACATTTCGCCATTACCTTTGTAGTTGGCCATTTGGAATTTAGCTGGATCCCATTCTACTAAGTTACCTGCTAAATGAACTCCGTTAGTGCTAACAGCAGTAACCTTTGCCATATCCACATTTAAACGAATTAATTTTTGTCCAGCTGGCGCATTACCACTAAACATAATTGGTGCTAACATCAATGTATCTGTTGCAGTAGAAGCAGGAATGTAAACCCAACGGTTTCCATTACCACCACCAACTTGAGATGCAGTAGGAATGTTTTCTGCAGAACCCCAATCGTTACCATTGATGAATTTGAATTCGTATGGTAAACCTGCAGCTACATCTAATACATAAGTGTAAATGTTACCATTTGCAGTTAATGCATAGGCAGCTGGATCCCAGCTAATTAAGTTTGGGTTCTCGTCAACACCAGCATAATCGATGTTTTTGAAGTTACCGGTGAAATGAACACCGTTTGCGCTTACTGTTTGTCCCGTCATATCAACACGGAAGGCAACTTTACGCGCTTGAACACCTAAAGCAATGCTAAAAAGTGCTACTAAGAGTAAAAGTTTTTTCATTTGATTTATTTTTTAAGGTTTTTGGTTTAATTGTTTTCGGTTAATTTTCGGTTAAATTATAAAATATATTCAAAACAATCAAAACTTTTGTGTAAAAAATACACTTAATAGTTAGTGTACTTTTTACACTTAATTCAAATTTGCCATGGTGTAAAATTTACACTTTCCTAATAAATAATTAACAATAATTATTAGCTTGCGAAAGAATATAATTCTTATGGTTCGCTTTTTTACTAAATATATTTTATTCCTTTTTTTTATTTCTTGCCATAATTTATTTGCGCAAGTCGTAACAATTACTCCTTCATTCGCAACACAAAATGATCAGGTCACTATTTTGTTTGATGCCTCCAAAGGAAACAAAGCATTATTGGGCCAAACTGTTGTATACGCTCACACAGGAGTAATCACTAATTTAAGTTCATCTGCTACAGCTTGGAAATATGTTCAAGGAAATTGGGGAACAGATGATGCCAAAGTGAAGATGACCAAAGTAGGCGCAAATTTATTTTCACTAACCTACACCATCAATACTTTTTATAATGTACCTAGTTCCGAAACTGTTTTAAAATTAGCTTTTGTTTTTCGTAATCAGTCTGGAAGCATCGTAGGCAGGGAAGCCGATGGCACCGATATTTTTGTTGCCATTGGTTCTGGAAGTTTTCAAGCCAGGTTTGATATAGAAAAAGCGCAATTGCTCAGTATTGCCGATACCTTAAAAATAAAAGCCATTACTTCTAAAAAAGCGAGCCTACGATTATTACAAAACGGCAATGCTATTCAAACCATTACGAATGATTCCATTTTGCAATTAGCTATTCCAGCGGCATCACTTGGTTACGGTAAGTTTAAATATATTTTTGAAGCAACCTATAATGGAAATACTAAACGCGATACAATGTATGCGCTTGTGAGAAGTTTTCCTCCTACAGTTGTTGCTCCGGCAGGGACTAAAGACGGTATTAATTATATTTCGGATACATCTGTAGTCTTACAAATTTTTGCACCCAATAAAAATTTTATTTATGTATGGGGTGATCATTCAAATTGGGAATTAGATCCCAAGTTTCTGATGAATAAAACGCCAGATGGTGCACGCCATTGGATTCAGCTCAATGGTCTAACACCGGGTAAAGAATATCGTTTTCAATATTTAATAGATCAAGCACAAATAAAAGTTGCAGATATTTATGCAGACAAATTATTAGATGCCAATAACGATGCTTATATACCTGCCCTTACTTATCCAAATTTAATTCCCTATCCAAAAAATAATACAACCGAATACGTTTCTGTATTTCAAACGGCTCAAACAAAATTTAATTGGCAACATTCTAACGGTTTTGTTAAACCAGCCAAAGAACAACTTTTTATCTACGAATTATTATTACGTGATTTTATTGCGCGTCACGATTTCGAAACTTTAAAAGACACCTTAAATTATTTACAAAAATTAGGGGTGAATGCCATTGAATTAATGCCGGTGAATGAGTTCGAAGGAAATGAAAGTTGGGGATATAATCCTGCATTTTATTTTGCAGTCGATAAATATTACGGTAGCAAAAATGCGTTCAAATCTTTTATAGATGAATGCCATCGAAGAGGCATAGCCGTAATTATGGATATGGTATTGAATCATTCCTTTGGACAAAGCCCAATGGTGCGTATGTATGCAGATGGATCTGGTAGACCAACGGCCAATAATCCATGGTTCAATATCAATGACAAACATCCCTATGGAGTAGGTTACGATTTTAACCACGAAAGTACCGCCACTCAAAAATTTGTTGATTCGGTTTTACATTATTGGTCCGAAGAATATAAAATTGATGGCTACCGTTTCGATTTATCTAAAGGCTTTACGCAAAAAGATACCTATGGAAATGTAGGCACTTGGGGGCAATACGATGCATCTCGTATTGCAATTTGGAATCGGATCTACAATAAAGTAAGAAGTTATGATAGCACAGCTTATTTAATATTAGAACATTTTGCAGACAACTCAGAAGAAAAAGAATTAGCGCAGAAAGGTTTTATGTTATGGGGAAATTTAAATAATAACTTCAACGAAGCAACCATGGGTTATGTAAATACCAGTGATTTAAGTTGGGGGAATTATAAATATAGAACTTGGACAGTGCCGAATTTAGTCACCTATGCCGAAAGCCACGACGAAGAAAGATTGATGTTTAAGAATTTAACTTATGGCAATTCGGGTATAAATTATTCGGTTAAAAATTTAAATACTGCTTTGAAAAGAAATGAAATGGCCATGTGCTTTTTAATTCCTTTACAAGGCCCTAAAATGATTTGGCAATTTGGAGAATTGGGTTACGATATTTCCATAGACTTTAATGGAAGGGTAGGAAATAAGCCTGTTCGTTGGGATTATTTTGCCGATGCCGCCAGAAAAAGATTGTATGAAGTAACGGCTTTATTGGGCTATTTAAAAAACAATGAACCCGCTTTTAGTTCGCCAAATTATGTATACAATACAACAAATAGCATGAAGGTATACAAAGTAACCCATAGCACATTGAACGCAGTCGTTGTTGGTAATTTCGATGTCAAAACAGATTCTACCAGCCCTGTTTTTCCGCATTTAGGAAAATGGTATGCCTTATTTTCGGATGATTCTATCATGGTAACCGATTTAAACCAGAAAGTAGTATTGGGTGCGGGGAAATATGTTTTTTGGTTAGATAAAAAGATCAATAAGCCATTTCAACTAACAGGAATTGCGTCAAATCATTCGGAAAAAGAAGATGAAATTTTTATTTATCCAAATCCTGCACATCAAGAAATAGTTATTAATTTTAACAATAGGGAATCGGAACCTGTGCAGGTTAAAATAATAAATATATTAGGAGAAATGGTAAAACAAGCACAATTCGAGGCTTCAACAGAAAATATAGCATTGAATTTAATCAATCTGACACCAGGAATTTATCAAATTCAAATTATAAAAGGATTAAAAATCACAACAAAAAAAATAATTATTAACTAATACATATGATGAAAAAATTACTTTATCTAGTGTTACTTTTTTCTTCTTTGTCTTCGCTCGCGCAAACAATAAAAGGAAAAGTACAAGACGGTCAAAGGCAGCCTATAATTGGCGCCAGTGTTTTTCTTGAAGGATCTAAGCAAGCAGTACAAACTGATGCGATGGGTATGTTTACTTTTAATGTAAGCGAAGCAGGAAAATACAAAGTACGCGTTTCAATGGTTGGCTACAAAAGTCTTGTGAGAGATTTGAATGCTGGCACAACTGTTTATAATTTAACAATCGAAGAAGATTCTAAATCTTTAGAAGATGTAGTAGTTGTTGGTTATGGAACAAAATTAAGACGCGAAGTAACAGGTTCTATTTCAAAAATTTCTGCTAAGGAATTAAACGATTTACCTGTTCAAAGTTTTGAAGGTGCTTTGCAAGCAAAGCTTCCGGGCGTTCAAGTAACTACGGGTAGTGGAATTGCAGGCTCAGGCGCAGTCGTTAGAATTCGTGGGGTAGCTTCTATTAGCGCAGGTGGTGATCCATTATATGTGGTAGATGGTATTCCAATTACACAAGATTATTTCTTGCAAGGAAATGGCGGCGCCATGAATAACAATCCATTGGCAAGTATTAATCCAGACGACATCGAATCGATTGATGTTTTAAAAGATGCGGCAGCTACAGCAATTTATGGTTCAAGAGGATCTAACGGCGTGGTAATTATTACTACTAAACGCGCTAATAAAAAAGGCGTGCAAGTAAGTTACACCGGTAGTGTTAGTACTTCTCAAGCAACCGCATTGCCAGACATGCTAGACAGTAAACAATATGTGCAATTGTACCAAGAGGCCTACGAAAATGATGGCGGAACTGGACAAGGTGTTTATTGGGATGGGGTAACCAATACCGATTGGGTTGCCTTAACAACACAAACAGGAATTAAACAAGCGCACAACGTTTCTGTTGCCAAAGGCGGAAAAGATTTTTCTATTTTAGGAAATGTGTCTTACAATAAAAATGAAAGTTTTTTAGTGGGCAATAGTTATGACAGAACATCGATGCGTTTAAATGCGGACTATGCGATTACGCCAAAATTAAAAGCAAGTTTATCAACTTCATTTAGTAATGGTATTAACCACCGTGTGAATACTGCATGGGCAGGCGGTTTGGGAGCGGCAATGTCTACCTTGTTACCAATTCAATCTGCTTACAATCCAGACGGAACATTAGCAAATTCGCCAGTAAGAGATCAATCTTTAAGAAAATGGCAAACTGCAGAAAATAGATTTATCAATGGTTTAACTTTGAATTATAAAATCAACGATAATTTTTCTGCATTAGTAAAAGGAAGTAGTGATTACATGGTTTTGTTAGATGATATTTACAATCCAAAAGAATTAATCAATACGACGCATGCCGGAAATGCCAACAGATACGGTACTACTGTAAATAACTATAATTATTATGCGCAGTTAAATTATACGAAAGAAATTAATACGGATAATAAATTTACGGCAATGATTGCCAACGAATTTCAGAGTTCGACCACAAGTTCATATAATAAAAACGAAGACGATAGAACGGCTGGATTTAATGTGAATCCCGATTCGACCAATGCGTCGTTTAAAAAATATACTAACTCCGATCAGCAATGGGCATTCTTAAGTTATTTTACCCGTTTAGGTTATTCATATAAAAACAAAATGTTTTTTGAGTCGACGGTTCGTATGGATGGTTCATCTAAATTTGGTAAGAACTACCGTTATGGTATTTTCCCAGCCTTCTCTGCATCTTGGGTTTTGAGCGAAGAAACTTTTGTTAAAAACTTAGGATTTATTAGTTCTTCTAAATTAAGAACAAGTTATGGAAAGAGTGGAAATGCAAATATTCCAAATTATCAAAATGTGGGCGTGTTCCAAAATCCAAATAGTACACCAACCTATAATGGCAATCCAACAACTTTCCCAATTCAATTAGAAAATCCAAATTTAAGATGGGAAACATCTTGGTCTTATAACTTAGGTTTAGACATGGGATTTTTAAATGACCGCTTTACTTTCTCATTCGAATATTATAATAAGAAATCTAGCGATGTATTGATGTCGCTTTCAGTACCTCCATCTATTGGTTTTTCAAACTATTGGGATAACGTTGGTAAAATTACCAACTCGGGTTTAGAGTTATCTTTAACTTCAAGAAATATCAATAGAGATTTAAAATGGACTACGCAGTTTAATATTTCGAGAAATAAAAATGAAATTACTAGCATTGGTGTATATACCGAAGATGCTGTAGGTGGTGGTACAAACGATACGAGGGTAGTAGTTGGACAACCAGTAGGTACTAACTTCTTAGTTCGCTTCTCTCATGTGGATCCTGTTACTGGTAAACCAGTTTACTTAGACATCAACGGAAACGAAACTTTTACATGGGATCCAAAAGACCGAGTTTCTGTAGGTTCAGTTTTGCCAGATGCAATGGGGGGTATAACCAATTCATTCTCTTATAAAAATTTCGATTTCAGTTTCTTATTTAATTTTGTATTAGGCGGTGATATTTATAATTCATCTTCTAAGCGTCAGTTAGGGGTAGTTACTAATTGGAATATGACTACAGATATTTTTGATCGTTGGCAAAAGCCGGGTGATATTGCAAAATATCCTCGTTTAACTTTAGATACCCGAACTTATGGTTCGAGTACGCCATGGATCAATACAACCTTGTGGTTACAAGATGGAACTTTTGCTAGGTTAAGAAATGTAACCTTGGGTTATTCTTTGCCAAAAACAATTACCAAAAAATTAAAAATTCAATCATTTAGAATGAGTTTGATTGGCACCAATTTATTAACCTTTACAAAGTATACTGGTTTAGATCCAGAGATTGCGAGAGATTTTGAGAATGCAACAGACCGAAACATGAGTCCAAACATTACTTATTTAACACCTCCGCAAGAAAAGACTTATACCATGCAACTTAACATTACTTTCTAATCAAATAGACATGAAGAATTTTAAATTAACCTTATTTTCTGTGCTACTTACATGCGTATTCGCGGTAAGTTCTTGCACCTCAGAATTAGATATCAAACCCGAAGGCGTTATTCTAGTTGACTCCGCTTTAAAAACGCCTGCAGATATGCAAAATTTATTGAACTCTTGCTATGATGCATTAGCGAATCAATATAATGGCACGGTTCAAACCTATTCCGATTTAATGGGTGATGATATTGCAAAACCATTTCGTGATGATTTAGGTTTTAAAACTGAAATTTATAATCGCAGTTCGAATTTCTTTAATTCGGATGTAGGTGGTTTATATAGTAGATTATATATTCCAGTGTATCGCGTAAATACCATGGAATTGTATTATGATAAAATAACTGGTTTAAGCGAAGAAGAAAAAACCAGAATGCGTGCCGAAGGTAAATTCATTAGGGCTTTGTGTCATTTCGATTTAGTGAGATTGTGGGCGCAGCCTTATGGTTACACTGCAGATAACTCACATTTAGGCGTGCCAATTAGAGATAAAGCAACTAAAGATCCTTTGCCAAGAGCAACAGTGGCACAGGTTTACGACTTTGTAATATCGGATTTAAATTATGCGATTGCCAATTTACCTGCAGCAAATGGTAATTACGCAAATAAAGATGCGGCTAAATCTTTGTTAGCAATTGTTTATTTTCAAATGAATAAATTTAATGATGCCTTGCCATTATTAAATGAAATCATTAATAGTGGCGCATATACTTTGTCAGATTCTTTAAACAGATTCAATAGCAATGCCTCTTCGCAAGAATATATATTTAAATTTGTAAGTACTGGATCAAATGATAACCGTGCGGCAGAGTTTATCAATAGGTTCCGTAGCGATAACAATCCACAACCAGATTATAATGTAAGCAACGATATTTACAATTTAATTGCGGCAGATACAACCGATGCACGCATTCAATTCTTTGGCACCATGAACCCTGGTTCACCAAAACAATATCACGTGTTAAAAAAATTCAACGAAGATTATTTCCCAGTTCCATTAATTAATATGACGCAATTGGTATTAACCCGCGCCGAAGTATTAGCCGAATTAGGTCAAGATTTGGGGCAGGCGGTAACGGATGTAAATGCAATTATCAAAAGAGCTTATCCAGGAAATAAAGACAAAGAAATTGCAGCTAATGCAGATGCAAGAACTATCTTATTAACGGTTCGTGCAGAGCGCAGAAAAGAATTATTCTGCGAAGGCGATCGAGTAAACTATTTAAAGAGAATCGGTGCTTTGGCTAATCCATTAGATGGTAATACTACTATTCGTAATGCTCCTTGGAATTGCCCAGGTTTAGCGTTGCAATTTCCAAGTTCAGAAAGAACCTCTATTTTTGTAATGAATGAAACAGGTGGTTGTAATTAATTTTTAAAAATTTAAGAAAATGAAAAATAGAAAAATCTTATTAGTGGGAATGTTAGCGATGCTAGCCATTTCTTGCAAAAAAGAGATCAAAGAAATTGGTGAACCAGCAAGCAAGGTAGATGGGATTGTTGCAGACTGGGCAATGGCGCGTGTCTTAATGACCGATAAAGTGCCAATTGTAGAAGAGTCGATGGACATCACCGAATACTTTGCAACTGCGGCTAAACAACCCAATATCAAATTCTTTATTGAAGGTCCAGATACTTTGTTTAGTGTAGATACTGCCGGATTAGAATTGAATTTCTTTAATGCTGTAAGTGGCAGATGGAGTTTCGATCATCCATTGTATCCAACACAAGTTTTATTGTTCCCAACAAACAGAACCGATACGGTTTTCATGAAATTGAATGGTCCAATTAGAACAGTGGATAATAAACTAAAAATAAGCAAGCAAGTATACGATTGTACCAATAAATTATTGTTTAGATACGATCTTGAATTTATTAGAAAATCAAATTAATTATTGATATGAAAAAATTATTACTAGTATTATCAATAATAGTTATTGGTATTACACAATCTAAAGCGCAAGTGGCATGGGTAGAACCAGATCCAACCGATGTTACAAAGCCTGTGAGGTTATACATCGATTTAGATAAATTAGATCCATCTAAAGATCATAATGTTTTATTACAAGCAGATCCAGGTCCTTTTTATATTTGGACATGGAAACCTTTTGAGCATCCGGCAACTAGTCCAAAAGTAAATGGTTTAGGCGATAAGCCTTGGCAAAACTCTAACGATTTATTGCAAATGACTAAAGACGAAACCAAAGGGGCAAAGGTTTATTATTACGAAATGACGCCAACTGCATTCTATGAAGTGGCCGCTTCAAAAGTATATACCGATGGTATTTCTTTTTTGGTGAAGCCTAAAAATGGTGGAGGTTATGGCGCACCAGATATTAAATCGGAAGATATTAATTTAATCATCAATGCACCGCGATTAGACAAAGGAAGTTTATATACTTTTCCAAGTGTGTATTTACAAGATGAAATCACAACTGTTATTTACGACAATGCCATTGAAGCAAAAACAACGATGCAAGGTTTGAACGATGGCGATGCTTTAATGTATGTAAAAGCGACTGTAGAAGATACCGCAACGGCAGTGAGAACAACGATTGAGCCTGCTAAGTTTTTAAAATTACAAGACAATCCAAAAATGACCATGAAAAAGGATGCATCAGGTAAATTTAAAATCATGATGATTCCTTCGAAGTTTTTAAACATTCCTTCAGGTAAAAAATTGATTGATATGGAAATTACCGTTAGGAAACGTGCCTATACAGGTGGTGCCGATCAAATTGATGAAAAGCTAAAGATGAAGGCTGGTTGTCAATAACAAATAATATTCATTGAAAGTGCCGGATTTTATCCGGCATTTTTTTTGCCCGATTCTAAAGGGTTTATTGCTAAATTCTCTTATTTTTGAATATGTTCCTTCAGAAAAAAGTAGTTGTTGTTTTGCCTGCCTATAATGCGGCGCAAACGCTTTTAAAAACTTATCAAGAGATTCCTTTTGATATTGTTGATGAAGTGATATTAGTTGACGACGCCAGTAGTGATGGAACGGCTTTACTTGCAAAAGAAATTGGCATTAGCCATGTAATCCTTCATCAAAAAAATAAAGGATATGGTGGAAATCAAAAATCTTGTTATGATAAAGCGCTGGCGGTGGGTGCAGACATTGTCATTATGTTACATCCCGATTACCAATACACTCCAAAATTAATAACTGCAATGGTAAGTATCATTGCTAACGATTTATATCCGGTGGTATTTGGCTCACGCATATTAGGCAAAGGTGCCATTAAAGGTGGCATGCCTTATTACAAATATTTCTTCAATCGCATACTTACGCTGACGCAAAATATTTTAATGAATCAAAAATTATCAGAATACCACTCAGGCTATCGTGCTTTTTCGGCCGAGGTATTGAATAAAATTAATTACCATGCCAATTCCGACGATTTTGTTTTCGATAATCAAATGATTGCACAAATTTGTTTTGAAGGATTTGAAATTGCAGAAGTAACTTGTCCAACTAAATATTTTAAAGAAGCTTCTTCTATCAATTTTGGCAGAAGCATTACCTATGGCTTAGGCGTATTAGGCGTTTCCTTCGGTTATTTCTTTCAACGAATTGGCTTGTACAAATCAAAAATATACAAACATTAATTTTATTCGGCCGAAACTTTTTCAATTTCTATTTTCAAAAAGTCCATTAACTCTTTGATATAATCCGAAGAAAAATCAAAACGAATACCTGCTGTTTCGTAAATTTCTTTCATTGATTTTGTGTAGCCTAATTTTAATGCCGCTAAATATTGTTCCAATGTTTTAGCCGGATCTGCTAAATAATTTCTATAAATAGCAATGGCACCGAGTTGCGCAATGGCATATTCAATATAATAGAATGGCACTTCAAATAAATGCAATTGTTTTTGCCAAAGATTTTTCTTTTGCTGGGGGTAATCGCTCCAGTCTACAAAGTTAGCACCAAAGCGATCGAAAATATTTTCCCAAGCGGCTGTTCTTTCTGCAATGGTGTGCGTCGGATTGCTATATAACCAATGTTGAAATGCATCGATGGTAGCCACCCAAGGCAATGTTTTTAAAGTATCTTTTAATTGTTCTTCTTTTGCACTTTTTAAATCTGCTTCGTTGTCAAAAAATACATCCCAATGATTCATCGAAATTAATTCCATGCTCATTGAGGCTAATTCTGCTACTTCGGAAGGCGTGTGTTTGAAATCGTTTAACAATAAATGACTGCTCACAAAAGTATGGATAGCATGGCCACCTTCATGAACCATGGTTGTTAAATCTCGGACAGAATTTGCGGAGTTCATGAAAATAAAGGGCGCACCTGTTTCTGCTAAAGGGTAATTATAACCGCCCGGGGCTTTTCCTTTTCTTGCATCTAAATCTACCAATTGATTGGCTTTCATGATGGCTAAGTAATTGCCCAATTCAGGACTAATTTGTGTAAAACATTGAATGGTTTTATCGATTAATTCTTCGCCGTTTGCAAAAGGTTTTAATGCCGCCTTACCCGTAATGTCTACTTCTGTATCAAATGGGCTTAAGGTTTTCAATCCCATTTTAGCAGCTCTCTTTAAATTATTTGCTTTTAAAATGGGCACTACTTCTTTTGCAATGGCATCATGAAAAGCCAAGCAATCATTTGCGTTATAATCAAATCTGCCAAGTGCTTGAAATTGATAATCCCTAAAGTTTTCAAAGCCTGCATTGCTAGCTACTTGCTGACGCATAGCAATAAGCTTGTTAAATAATTTATCTAATTGATTACGATCTTGTAATCTTCGGGCTTGTATGGTTTCGTAAACAGTTTTTCGAATATTTCTGTCTTGGTCTTTTAAAAAATTACTGGCCTGTTCAAGTGTATACTCTTTGCCTTCAATAGTTACAGACATGGCACCTGCAATAGCGCCATATTTTTGTTGTGCTAATTGCAATTCGGTGAATATCGAAATATTTTCTTCCCTAAATATTTCTAATTGCTTTTTTAAACTTCTGATATAAATAAAATATTCGCTAGCAGGTAATTCATATAAGAATTCACAATCCATTATTTTTTGATTCAACAGATTGGCGTATTCGGCAAGTTTGGGTTCAATGTTTGTTGCAAAATCTTCAAATGCATGTAAGATTTTTTCATCTGTGGTGTCGCAGGTCATGCGTATATATCTCCAAGCAAAATCTTCTTCCAACACAGATTCTAATTCACTTCTGTCTATCATCCATTGCGTTAATTCAGCTAAAGAAATAAGTTCTCTATTCATTAGGTCATCGAAAAATGGCAAAATAGTTTTCCAATTTATTTCAATGGAATTGGGCAAGAAATGTCTTTCTTTTTTTGGAATCAATAAATTATTCATGGAATTATTTAATAAAATAATCGAGTAAGAAGAATAGTGCAAATGCAACACTGGCAATGCCATTGGTAGTCATGAAGGCAATGTTTACTTTGCTTAAATCACTTGGTTTGACAATGCTGTGTTGATAGATAAGCATAACTGCAAAAATGCCTAAGCCTATCCAATAATATATTCCAAATGGAAAGAAAAAAATCGGAATCAGTACAAATAAAAAAG
>CAIMAP010000107.1 GCA_903838995.1 uncultured bacterium
TAATGCCTAAACCTACTAAAACTATTTTACCATAATTTGCAACATTATAGGTTGGACAGTATCGAATCATTAATTCGGTATTTTTTAACAAGCCAACAGCCAATTGAACCGTTGGAGCACCCGAATAACCTATACCATATCCGGCCGGAGCACCAAAAGAACTAAAAACCGTATCGGTATTGGTAAATGGACTGGTACCATTTACTTGAAAAACGGCATTGTTGCTTCCGATTTTTGACTCACCAGCAAATGTTTGCCCTATATTATTTGCATTATTTGCGAGTGTTAAATTCTGAAAAACCAATTTACTTGCATCAAAAACTTTATCTGCATCTGGAATGGTTGCCGCATTGATACTTAAGGTAACATCAAATCGAGCAAGTCCATGTGGTTTTGCAGTATGATACCAACCACCGTTCATGCCTGCGCCAAAACCTTTCGCTATTGGACCTATATAAGCGGATGTAAGCGTACTTACATCGGCTGCGCCAGCTTTTATTAAGGTAGTAATGTTTTCTTGTGCATGCGCTATTTGTGTGCTTAATAAGCTTGTTAAGCCTAAGAAAAGTGTTTTACGAAATGTGCTATTTTTCATTTTATCTTATTGTTAATTGTTGCTTTAAATTTATTCATTTTTATTTAGTCTGAGACATTTTTTTCAATTTTGTTGGAATAGCCATTAAATCATAGAGTTTCGACCAATTAGATTAATTATATTTGCCAAATGATTCAAGATGAACTATTAAACGAAGGGGAAGAACAAGATCTATTTGAGCACTTTAGGTTAGTGGTCGATAAGGGACAATCGTTATTAAGAATAGATAAATTCTTGATGAATAGAATGGAAAATGCCACTCGCAATCGCATCCAAAACGCTGCAGATTTAGGTTGTATTTTAGTCAATGAAAAAGCGGTTAAATCGAGTTATAAGGTTAAACCATTAGATGTCATTTCTATTGTTTTACCTCATCCGCCGCGTGATACCGAAATTTATCCTGAAAACATTCCACTGAATATTGTTTTTGAAGATGAGGAAATCGTGATCATCAATAAAACAGCAGGCATGGTGGTGCATCCTGGTTTTAATAATTATACCGGAACCTTAGTACATGCATTAGCTTATCATTTCGAAAATTTACCCAATTTGAATGGCAATTATGCAAGACCAGGTTTAGTGCATCGCATCGATAAAGATACTTCTGGATTATTGGTGATTAGTAAAAACGAACAGGCCATGACATTCCTAGCTAAACAGTTTTTTGACCATAGCATTCATCGTAAATATGTTGCCTTAGTATGGGGCGATATAGCCGAAGGAGGTACTGTTTCGGGCTATATTGGCCGCAGTTTAAAAGACAGGCGTGTAATGGATATTTACGATACTGAAGAAAAAGGAAAATGGTCTGTTACGCATTATAAAGTTTTAGAAAGATTAAATTATGTTACGCTCATTGAATGTGAATTAGAAACTGGACGAACTCACCAAATTAGGGCGCACATGCAACACATAGGACATCCATTATTTAATGATGCAAGTTATGGCGGAGATAAAATTTTAAAAGGCACGAGTTTTACTAAATACAAACAGTTTATAGATAATTGTTTTTCGATTTGTCCAAGACAAACATTACATGCAAAATCTTTAGGTTTTCTTCATCCTAAAACCAAGCAGGAGCTATACTTTGAGACAGAAATGCCTTCAGATATGTTGCAGCTGTTAGATAAATGGCATAAATATGCTACCACCTATAACGAAAATGAAAAATAATTTATTACTTAATTTTAATGGTAAAATAATTCCTCAACATGATTTATTTGTTGGAGTAGAAAATAGAGCCTTAAGATATGGTGATGGATTATTTGAATCAATTCGAATGATTGATGGAAAAATTCGTTTTGCGCAAGCACATTTTGATCGATTGTATCAAGGTATGTTAGCACTCAAAATGAATATACATGCCTCCTTTGATTTTTCTTTTTTTGTTTCAGAAATAAATGCTTTAGCTAAAAAAAACGAAATAGAAAACGATGCAAGAATTCGATTTTCTGTTTTTCGTTCCGATGGTGGTTTATATACCCCAAATGCTAATAATTTCCTTTATTTAATAGAGCTTCAGCCGATAACCGAACAGGGATATCAATGGAATAAAAAAGGTTTAATTGTCGATATTTATTCCGAAACGCGCAAAGATTTTGGTTATTTATCTAAATACAAAACCATTAATTGCCTGCCTTATGTATTAGCAGGAATTGCAGCACAAACATTAAATGTAGACAGCTGTATATTGTTAAATACTAACGATAATATTGTAGAAGCCACCAATAGTAATTTGTTTTTTGTGAAAGACAATATGTTATTTACACCAGCCATTCAAGATGGCTGTACAGATGGAGTGATGCGAAAAGTAGTTATTCAAATTGCGCAAAAATTAGGTATCAAGGTATACGAAAACAAAGTGCCTTTGCAATCATTAGCTATTGCAGATGAAATATTTTTAACCAATAGTGCTACAGGAATACAGTGGGTCGTGGGTTACAGAGGCAAAAGATATTTTAGCAGAGTA
>CAIMAP010000108.1 GCA_903838995.1 uncultured bacterium
ACACAAGTGCCCGCATCAATAATTAAACAATTTTTTTGCGGAAATAATTTAGCAGCAGCACAAGCACCTGCTAAACGATCGGAGCCTAAGGTTGCTGGGCTTTGGTAAGCATTTTGAATTGGCAATGCGGTATCGGCATTTAAAATAAGCGTGCGACACATATTGCTAATAAAATGAATAACTTCTTCGTCGAGCGATTTCACACCTGCAATAATTGCGGCATCAAATTGTTTATGCACTAAGAATAATCCTAATTCGCGAAGCGATAAATTTTCGGAAGAAAATTGTTCGACACATTCATCCTGATCAAAAAGATAAACTTTTGCAAGTGTATTGCCTTGATCAATGACGAGGCTAAACATTTAGGAATGCATTAAAGTCAGAATAGATTCGAATATTTGCAAACCATCGGTATTGTTGAGTTCTAGGTCTGCAGCGCGTTCTGGATGCGGCATCATGCCAAATACATTTCGGCCAGCATTACATACCCCCGCAATATTTTGCAAAGATCCATTTGCATTAGATTCTGGCGTAATGTTGCCGTTTTCGTCGCAGTAATGAAATAATATTTGATCTTTATCTTGTAATAATTTTAAGGTATCGGCATCGGTAAAATAATTTCCTTCGCCATGCGCAATTGGAATTTTTAAAGCACGCGTTAAATCGATGCTATTGGTAATTAAACTATTTTGTGTAGCCGCTTTGATGTGTACATTTTTGCAAATGAATTTACGAGAGGTATTGTGTAATAAAGCTCCCGGTACCAAACCTGCTTCTGTTAATATTTGAAAACCGTTACATACGCCTAATAAGTACCCGCCTTTATTGGCGAAATCAATAACCGAAGTCATAATTGGAGAAAAGCGTGCAATTGCACCCGAGCGTAAATAATCGCCAAAACTAAAACCGCCTGGCAATACGATGAAATCGCAACCTTGCAAATCGGTGTCTTTATGCCATAATTTAACAACTTGTTGCCCTAAGATATGCTCTAAAACATAAATCATGTCTTGATCGCAATTAGAGCCTGGGAATACTACTACGCCGTATTTCATTTGAATAATTTTTCCCAAAGATAAGGAATTTTGCTATCGAAGCAATTGAAAAACAATGCTGGTAGCAAAAAATAACCAAATTAAACCTTCTGCTATGCGCCTATTGGTGGTTATCAAAAAATAATAGGAAAGTAAAATAGATAATGGCATGGCTAACAATAAAAAATGATGGATGCCAAAACTCGGACGAATATAAAAAGAGAATAGCACCACAAGTATATTAGCCGCCAATACTTGATAGCATTTGCGCACATGTACTATGTTTTTATAAAAGTTTTCGATTAGGCGATGACCTGCTAATAATATGGTCAGCACTAAGGGTATTAAAGGCAAGTAATCGGCACGATTAGTAAACATAGCCAGCTTGATGCCATTCGATTGTATGGGTTTAAAGAATTCGTAAAAGCCCGGCATATTATTACTCCAATAATAATAAAAAGCCAACATCGAAAAGGGTATCAACAAACCTACCATCGCGCTTAAATAATCTCGGCTATCAAATTTTCTAAAAGTTAATAAGGCAATAAATACGATAAATATCCAAGGTAAAATAGACAAGTAAATTAAAGAGGCAATGGCAATATAGATACCGCTATCAAAGGCAATAGATAAGGCATTATTCGTCTTATACAAAGTAAACAAACGCTGCAGTACTAATAGCTGAAATACAAGAACAAAGGTAACCGCATCGAGTGTAAAAAACTCGACATACAAACTACTAATAATCACAAAGAAGAAAGCAGGTAAATAACTTTTCCTAAATAATAAATTAAAATCGATGGCCACTTTATTGATCCACAAGGCAATGAGTAAATGCAATAGGGCGGTAATTAAACCATTCAATAAAATATGATTGGTAATAAAATGTAAGTGATTGAAAAGTAATTTTGAAATGGGGTCGTTATAATAAACTGGCGGCATTGGATTACCAAATAAAAAATAAGGCACGCGCAATAGCACCATCACTATAAATAAAATAAGGATGGAAACGGGGGAAATGTTTTTTAATAATTTAATCATATTAAAAGCTAACGCGAACTAAGTTTAATTTGCTTTTTACCAAACAAGGCACCAATAGTTGATCTGCTGCAATTTGCTTTGCACCGGCAGGCATCAATAATATATTTTCATTCTCTTTAGCAATGATTTTTTCGTCTGAAAGCCCTTTGTTACTAACCGAAAAGGCCGCCAGCTCCGAAGCTTTTTTAATAGATTTATTATACACAAAATAAATACGATCGGCATCTACAGCCATGGTATAAGAAGAATAAAAAGCAGCATCGTCATCGGATACTTGATTTTTTCTGATGATTTGTTCCCAATCTATTTTTCCGTTGGGTTGAATAGAAAACAACAAAACATTATCGTAATG
>CAIMAP010000109.1 GCA_903838995.1 uncultured bacterium
ATAGTAATGAAAGCAGAAATTCATCCTAAAAATTATAGAATGGTAGTATTCAAAGATTTATCTTGTGATTACTCATTTTTAACTAAATCTTCCATTGAAACTAAAGATACAGTAGTTTGGGAAGATGGTAACGAATATCCTCTTGTAAAATTAGAGATTTCGCATAAATCACATCCTTTTTACACAGGTAAATTGAAATTAGTAGATACGGCAGGTCGTATTGATAAATTCAAAACTAGATACGCTAAAAAAGACTAATCATCCAAAAATGATTGTTTTGTTAAAAAAAGTTCGGGTTTTACTCGGACTTTTTTTGTTTTCCTCCAAAGAGGATAATTATTCAATTATATTTGTTCTATGAATATTATCTTATTTGATGACGAACATAGGGTAAACTTATTGCCCCTCGCTTTTACTCGACCAGTAGCCGAATTCAGAATAGGCATATTAACTATTAAAGAAAAATGGGCGCATTATTTCGACGCAACTTATTCTTATGCCACTGCTACTTATTTGCAAGTAAAATATCCGCAAGTGCTTGCTGCGCAAAATTTATTTATCAATGGCGCTGTTTTGCCAAATCCAGCATTAAAAAAAGCCATCGAAAATTTAAAAGAGAACGAAGCCTTGGTGCATGGAAATTTAACCTTAGCTGTAAATACCAATACCGCAAACTTTCAAATAGCTAATGCTAAACAAATAACTTTCGATTCGGATTATATTTATCTTAAAAATTTATCTGCTATTTTTTCATTTAACGATCAAGCTTTAAGAGCAGATTACGATCTTTTAACAGCGGGTAAAACTTCGCAAGCTTTAGACGCTAATTCTACATTGGTAGGCAATCAATTATTTATTGAACCAGGTGCAAAAGTAAGTTGTGCTATTTTTAATACCGAAACGGGTCCGATTTATATTGGCAAAGATGCAGAGGTATTAGAAGGCGCTATGATTAGAGGGCCATTTGCTTTAGGCGAACATTCAATTGTAAAAATGGCTGCTAAAATTTATGGTGCAACCACTGTTGGTCCGCATTCTAAAGTAGGTGGCGAAATTCATAACGCTGTTATTTTTGGTTATAGCAACAAAGGGCACGATGGTTATTTAGGTAATGCAGTTTTGGGTGAGTGGTGTAATATTGGTGCCGATAGTAATAACTCAAATTTAAAAAATAATTATGCGGAAGTAAAACTCTGGAATTATGGAACACAAAACTTTCAAAAAACAGGTTTACAATTTTGCGGATTAATTATGGCCGATCATGCTAAATGCGGCATTAATACGATGTTTAATACAGGAACGGTTGTAGGCGTTTCTTGTAATATTTTTGGATCTGGTTTTCCACGCAATTTTGTCCCAGATTTTTCTTGGGGTGGGGCACATGGTTTCGAAACGTATGGTTTAAACAAAGCCTTTGAAGTAGCCGAAAAAGTTTTTGAGCGCAGAGGGATGGATTTTAATCAAGTAGAAAAAGATATTTTAACGGCTGTGTTTGAGCAGACAGAAAGCTTTCGTAAATACTAAATCATGAGAAAAAAAATAGTGGCGGGTAATTGGAAGATGAATAAAAATTACCAAGAAGGAATGGAATTAGTGGCCGAAGCCATGCACATGATCAACGATGAATTAAATGCAAAAGTGCTCACTATTTTTGCAAGCCCAGCGATACATTTAGCCAGCGTTCAAAAATTAATTAATGGACATGCAAATTTTGCAAGTGCTGCACAAAATTGTCATCAAGAAAATGCAGGTGCCTTTACGGGCGAAATTGCAGCAAGTATGATTCATTCTGTTGGCGCAAGTTATGTGCTGATAGGACATTCGGAGCGTCGCCAATATTTTAAAGAAACGAATGAATTATTAGCTAAAAAAGTAGATACCGCTTTGGCCAATCATTTGTATCCAATTTTTTGTTTTGGAGAATTAAAACAAGAACGCGAAGCAGGCAAACATTTTGAAGTAGTAGCGCAACAATTAAAAGAATCTTTATTTCATTTAACAGCATCAGATTTTGCAAAAATAGTATTGGCTTATGAACCAGTTTGGGCAATAGGTACAGGCTTAACAGCAAGTCCAGAGCAAGCACAAGAAATGCACGCTTTTATTAGGGCAAGTATTGCAAGTCAATTTGGTACCGAAGCAGCGGCAGATTGTAGCATTTTATATGGCGGAAGTTGTAATCCTCAAAATGCAAAAACACTTTTTAGTCAAGCCGATATAGATGGTGGATTAATTGGTGGGGCCTCTTTAAAATCGCGTGATTTTACAGATATTGTTACTTCATTTAATTCCATTTAATGATGAATGGTAATTTTATAGCAGTCCATTTTACGGTAGGAGCAGCGCAAGAATTTTTATCGGATTTATTAATGAACGAATTGGCTGCTATTGGCTTTGATTCTTTTGATGCTAACGAAACAGGCTTTAGCGCATACATTCCCGAACATTTATTTAAAGAAGAAATAATGCAGGAGCAATTAGCGGGCTATGCTGCAGATTTTGAATTTACGCATACCATGCAAATTATTCCCTATCAAAATTGGAATGAAGTATGGGAAAGTAATTTTCCGCCCGTAATTGTAAGTGAGCAAGTATATATCTACGCTAACTTTCATCCAGCTCAGCCGCAATATCCATATCAAATTAAAATGCACCCTAAAATGGCCTTTGGCACTGGGCATCACGAAACCACTTTGCAAATGGCCGAACAATTACTCGACTTATCTGTCGAAGGTTTGTCGGTATTAGATATGGGTTGTGGCACCGGAGTGCTGGCCATCCTCGCTAGCCTCAAAGGCGCCAATAGCATACTTGCGATAGACAACGACCCCATTGCCAGTAACAGTGCAACAGAAAATTTCGAGATCAATCAGCTACCTGCAAAAGTAATTTGTGGCGATGCCAAAGATATACAAGGATTAAGTTTTGATTTAATTTTAGCCAATATTAACCGCAATATTTTAATCAACGACATGGCGGCATACGCTGCCTCTTTAGTAGCCGGCGGCATTATTTTGTTTAGTGGATTTTACGAAGAAGATTTGGTTTTTATAAAACAAGCGGCAAGCGAAAACGGCTTGGTTTATCAAATGCATTCGGCTAAAAATAATTGGGTGGTAGCTAAATTTAACAAAGCAATATAAATTAATACATCAATGAAGCAGAAGTTATTGCTAATAGTTTGCGTTTTATTCTTTTTCTCTTTTCGCGCTATTGCACAGCCTAAAAGCTTTTCGGACGACCCAGCAAAATTTATTTCAGAATTAAACGAGTATTTTAGAGATGCAAAAGTAAACGAGGAAACAAAAAATACATTCCAAATATTTAAAAAAAATTACGAGTTAGTATTCGACGCAGCACAGCAAAAACAATTGCTCTCCTTGGCTAGTAAAATGGCTGCTCGCAAAATGAAAGCCGAACCAGAATACCTCGATTGGATGTTGACCTACAACGACATTGCGCAAAGTGACTATAAACCTGCATTTGCAAAGACAAGCGAAATTTTAAATGCTTTAATCCCTCAGAAAAATAAAAATGCAAGTCGTTTTTTAAATTTTACAGCAGATTTTTTTAAGGGTCAAATGTTATTGAATTCTAAAAGTGTGCAATGGTTTTTTAACAGCACAAATTATGAAATGGTTTTTGATTCGATTCCTAAAATTAAAACCATTGGAAAAATTAATTTAATCACTACTTCGAGAGGAGATCGTTCGGTCATTTACCAAACAGAAGGCGTTTATTATCCTTTAACAAAAACCTGGAAAGCTAGCACAGGCTTGGTGAATTGGACAAGAGGTGGTTTAGATTCTTTGGTGGTTTATGCTACTTTAAAAAATTATACCATTGATTGTACCAAGGCCGATTTTACTGCAGATTCTGTTTCTTTTTTTCACAAACAATTATTTAAAGCGCCATTGATTGGCCGATTCGAAGATCGTTTAAGTACTAATAATACGCCAGAAAATGCTACTTATCCAAAATTTACCGCATACGAAAGAAACTACGATATCAAAGATTTTTTTAAAAATGTAGATTACCATGGTGGCTTTAGTATGGCTGGCAGTAAGCTTTACGGCATTGGCACCGACGACCAAAAAGCGGCCATTGCTATTTTTGTAAACAATAAAGTGGCGCTGAAAACTTTTTCGAATGCCTTTATTTTACAAAAAGATGAAATTATAGCCTTGCCTGCCGAGGTGGCGATTTACCTAGCCGAAGATTCAATTTACCATCCTGGTATTGAATTTAGATTCAATGCAAAGCAAAGGCAAGTGGTATTGTTGCGCAAAAAAGACGGCATTGCTGCTGCCTCATTTTTCGATTCTTATCATCAGATGACCTTTGAAGTAGAGCGTATGCAGTGGGATATAGACAAAACAGAGATAGAGATGGGGATGATTAAAGGAAACTTTCAGCAAGAGTCTTATTTCGAGTCGAAGAATTTTTATAAGCTTGCCAATTTTAGAAAAGTTTCGGGTATTGCAGATGTAAATCCTTTAACAATTTTGAAAAGATTAGCAACGCAACAACAAACCAATGAAATTAGTATTGCTAGTTATGCTGCTGCTGTAAAATTAAGAGAGCAAGATGTAATAGGTTTGCTACGATCATTGCTAGCAGAGGGTTATATAGGTTTGAACGAAAACCGAGGATGGATTTATGTAAAAGAAAAAACTTTCAATTATATAAAAAATGAAGCGGGTAAATTGGATTATGATGTGATTCGTTTTGCCTCTTTATCGGATCAAAGTATTAATGCAAGGTTAAATTTACTCAACAAAGATTTAGATATAGTAGGGGTATCACAAATATTTTTAAGCGATTCACAAAGTGTAAATATTCGTCCAGCTGCAGGCGTATTAAAGGTGAAAGCCAATAGAGATATGGAGTTTAGCGGCAAAGTACATGCCGGAACGCTTGATTTTTACGGAACCGATTTTGCATTTAATTACAATCGCTTTACCATCGATATGCCGAAAGTAGATTCAATGAAAATTAAAGTCTTGGGCAAAGAAAATTTTAATGGTCAAAAAGATTTAATTAGTTTAAAAACGGTATTGAGAGATATCAACGGGGTATTATACATCGATGATATGGATAATAAATCTGGACTAAAAAAATATTCCCAATATCCATTGTTTCAAGCGAACAGTGTTTCTTATGTGTATTACGATTACCCATATGTGCAAAAGGGGGTATATAGACGCGCAGATTTTTATTTTAAAATTAATCCTTTCATGATAGACAGCTTGGACGATATTAGTTCGACAGCAGGTTTAACATTCCCTGGTAATTTTCATTCGGGAGGTATATTTCCAGACTTTGACGAGACATTAACCTATCAACCCGATACTTCGCTGGGTTTTGTTACTTATGCGCCTCAAGGAGGTTATCCTTTGTATAAAGGCAAAGGCACTTACGAAAATCAAATTCGTTTAAGTGATAGAGGCTTATATGGAAAAGGTAAAATAGATTATTTAGCGTCGGTTACTTTTTCAGATCAATTTTTGTTTTTATTAGATTCGATGAATGCGGCCATTGATCGTTTTGATTTAAAAAGAAAAGCAACGCATCCATTGGCTAAATCTATTCAATCTTATATGCATTGGGAGCCCTACGAAGACAGCATGTTTGTGAAAAGTTTAGCTTTTCCAACAGATTTGTATATGGGTAAGAATAATTTTAATGGAACAATTTGTTATACGCCTGCTGCCTTGAACGGAAATGGTTGGTCGAATATTAAAGGCGCTGCCATTTTCTCTCGCGATTTTGTTTTTAATCCTGATGATTTTACAGCGGCACAAAGTATTGCTAAAATTAATGCAATAGATACCACCAAGCTGGCATTAGAAGCCGGTAATGTGCAATCGAAAATTGATTTTATTGCAAAACAAGGCAGCTTTAAAACCAATGAGCGTAATGGTTTAGTAAAGTTTCCTGCTAATAATTATGCTACTACTTTACCGGAGTTTATTTGGTATTTCGATTTACAACAAATTACTTTTGCTAAAGGCAATACACCGGCAGATGCCTATTCATTTATTTCTACGCATCCATTACAAGATTCTTTGAATTTTGAAGTAGATCATGCTTTATATAATTTAAAAACAGTTGATTTAAAAATTGATGGCGCTGAAAAAATTAGGGTGGCAGATGCAGAAATTAGACCGCATGATGCGCATGTAGAAATATTTGGTGATGCAATTATTAGGCGATTAGATACCGCTGTAATTATAGCTAATGTAGAGACCAAATACCACGAATTATTTGACGCCAAAGTGGATATATATGCAAGAAGAAAATACAATGCCAATGCCTATTATGCCTATAAAACAAAGAAAGATACACTTGGGCAAATAATTCATTTCAACGAAATTAAAGTAGATTCTGCTTTTACCACTTTAGGTAAAGGACAAATTGCAGATAGCATGCAATTTTTATTAAATGCCAAATTAAAATACAAAGGCGATGTGTATTTACGCGCTGCAAATCCTTACTTAGATTACGATGGCTTTGTAAAAGTAAATACTAAAAGTGCAGTGATTAAATCACAATATTTTAGGTACAAAGGATTCATTAATCCAGATACGGTTCAATTAGCCATCAACGATCCGCGTGATGAGAATAAAAATAAAATCGCATCGGGTGTACATATCGGCATTACTAATTACGAATCATACGGTACTTTCTTGAGCAAGAAAATTGAGCCAAACGATGTGGATGTGCTCAATGTAGAAGGAAGTTTGATATACGACGAACAGCAAAAGTTATTTAAAATTGCACAAGCCGATAAACTCTACGATTCGGTTTTAAAAGGAGCATATTACACTTTTGATGAAGAAAACGAAACCGTTTTTGCAGAAGGCCCTATTAATTTAGGCGTAGATTTCGGCACTAAATTAAAAATAGTGAGTGCCGGAAATGTAAGTAATAAAGCA
>CAIMAP010000110.1 GCA_903838995.1 uncultured bacterium
CAAGCCAAAGATATTTCCTTGCTTTTCAATGTTTGGGATTTGGTGAATAAAAATTACCATATCAAAAAACTCTATTTAGCCGATGCGCATGTCAATATTGTGATTGATTCTTTAGGTAACCCAAATTACAGCATCTGGAAAGCCAGCCAAAGTAGCGATGAAGCCTTTCAATTCTCTATTGATAAAATACGACTCGAAAATACAAGCGTAAGTTTTAAAGATATACAAAACAAAAAAATTATCAACCTGCTGGTAAACGATGGCGAACTGAGTGGCGATTTTACAGAGAAAGAGTTTGAATTAAAAGCTGAAGTAGCAACTGAAATTGAAAAGATTAATTTTAATGGAAATAATTATCTCCTAGATAAAAAAGCAGAAATAGCCACCTCTGTATTGGTTAATTTAAACCAAAGTATTTTTGAAATAAAAAAAATGCATGTGGAGTTGCCAGAAATTACTTTAGATA
Source organism: uncultured bacterium (assembly GCA_903838995.1). GTDB lineage: Bacteria > Bacteroidota > Bacteroidia > Sphingobacteriales > Sphingobacteriaceae > CAIKLP01. The sequence goes on from CAIMAP010000110.1 coordinate 467, forward strand.
GTAAAGGAAAAATAACTTATTCAGAAAAAAATCAAAACATTTTATTAAATGTAAAAGGCTCAGAGATGAGCATACAGTCCTTTATTAGCCTATTGCCTAAAGCACAACAAGATAAGCTAAAAGATTACCAAAGTGCGGGAGACTTTTATTTTGATGCCGATATTAAAGGATCTATTGGACCTAAAAAAGTACCGAGTATTAAAATTAAAGCCGGAATAAAAAATGGAAGCGTTACGATAGAAAACGAAAAAATAAAAAAACAAAAAATTGAAAATGTAGAATTGAATGTAGAATTTACTAATGGATCATCCAATAGTTTAAATTCTGCCGTACTGCAAATCAATAAATTTAAAGGAACGCTAGATGGCAATCCAATTAGTGCGCAAGCCAGCATTCGAAATTTCAATAACCCAAGTATATTCTTAACGCTTGCCACTTCGGCTAGTTTAAAAAAGTTAGCCGAACTAATGCCCGATGCACCTGTTAAATTTACCAATGGAAGCATCGCCATCAATGTAAACTTAAATGGTTTATGGAGCGATTTTTCTGCGGTAAATAATATTGAAAAAACAAATGCTAATGGTTCGATTGTTATTAAAGATGCTGCATTTCAATTACCCAATAGCAGCCTTGTATGCAAAAATGGCAATGGAAATTTTAGTTTCGAAAAAAATGATTTGAAAATTAACCAGTTAAATGCCCAATTAGGTAGTTCCGACTTGGCTTTGCAAGGTTATTTTAGAAATTTATTGGGCTTTGTTTTATTCCCCGATCAATCTTTACAAATTGATGCACAGCTAAAGGCCAATAAAATAAATTTAGCCGAATTGATTTCTTCTACGCCAACAAACAATACTCAAAGTGAATACCTGATTAAAGTAAATCCAAAACTCAGCTGTAATTTAAAGGTTGATATTAAGGAATTAACTTTTCAAAAATTTAGAGCAAACGATATTGGCGGAAATATTCAAATTGGAAATCAACAAATTAACACAGATTATTTATCGTTTAGGGCGCAAGACGGTTTGGTCTTTGCTAAAATAAAATTAGACGCCAGTGTAGGC
>CAIMAP010000111.1 GCA_903838995.1 uncultured bacterium
ATAATAGCTGGATATTTTCTAGTAGAAGGTTTAATTTCATCTACATTTAATTTTTCTAATAATTTTTTTCTAGAAGTGGCTTGTTTAGATTTAGAAGCATTGGCACTAAAACGCTCAATAAATTCTTGTAATTCTTTACGCTTATCTTCTGTCTTTTTATTTTGATCGGAACGTTGACGCAAAGCTAATTGCGAACTTTCGTACCAATAAGTATAGTTTCCTGTATATAGATTTAACTTACCAAAGTCAATGTCGGCAATGTGTGTACACACTCCATCCAAAAAATGTCTATCGTGACTCACTACAATTACTGTATTTTGAAAATCAGCTAGAAAATCTTCTAACCAAGCAATGGTTTCCATATCCAAATCGTTGGTTGGCTCATCGAGTAACAAAACATCGGGGTTACCAAATAAGGCTTGCGCTAATAATACCCTCACCTTTTCGTTACCCGCAAGTTCTTGCATTAATTTAGAGTGGGTCTCTTCTTTAATTCCTAATCCGCTTAATAAAGCTGCCGCATCAGATTCTAAATTCCATCCGTTCATTTCTGCAAATTGCCCTTCGAGTTCCGAAACGCGTTCGCCATCGGCATCGTTAAAATCTGGCTTGGCATATAATGCTTCTTTTTCTTGCATAATTGACCAGAGTTTTTGATGACCCATAATCACGGTTTGCAAAACAGAAACTTCGTCGAATTCGTAATGATTTTGTCTTAAAACAGCGATGCGCTCGCCTGGCGTAATGTTAACATGTCCTGTAGTAGAATCGATATCTCCCGAAAGTATTTTTAGAAAAGTAGATTTTCCAGCACCATTGGCACCTATTACCCCATAGCAATTACCAGGTGTAAATTTTACGTTTACTTCTTCAAAAAGTACGCGCTTACCATATTTCAGCGATAAATTAGCAACAGCAATCATAATCCTTTATTTTTTTGCAAAGCTAAGAAAAATGATTGGTTATTGATTATTTAAAACTGTAGATGCTTGACTGTTTGCCCATTATTAATGAGCTGTTCAAGCGATCGAATGCCAACGGCTAAGTGGTTTTTTACGAAATTTGCAGAGACCATGATATCACTTTCGGAAGTCTTCACCCCTTCTGGAATCATCGGTTGATCGGATACGAGCAATAAGGCACCAGTAGGTATTTCATTATGGAAACCAGTAATAAAAATAGTTGCCGTTTCCATATCAATAGCCATGGCTCTCAATTTGATTAAATATTCTTTGAAAACTTCATCGTGCTCCCAAATGCGACGGTTAGTAGTATAAACCGTTCCAGTCCAATAATCTAAAGCTAATTCTCTAATGGAAGTAGATATAGCCTTTTGTAAAGCAAAAGAAGGTAAGGCTGGAACTTCTGCTGGAAAATAATCGTTAGATGTACCTTCGCCTCTAATTGCGGCAATGGGTAAAACTAAATCGCCGATTTTATTTTTCTTTTTTAAGCCACCGCATTTACCTAAAAATAAAACTGCTTTTGGATTGATGGCACTCAATAAATCTACCACAGTGGCAGCCATTGCACTACCCATTCCAAAATTAATAATAGTAATTCCGTTAGCAGAAACGCTTTGCATGGGTTTGCCTTCGCCCATAATAGGCACTTGGTACATTTCTGAAAACAACTGAAGGTATTGCGAAAAATTTGTCAAAAGAATATAAGGTGTAAAATCTTCTAATGCTCTACCTGTATACCTAGGCAACCAATTCTCTACAATTTCTTCTTTTGTTTTCATAAGTATGTAAATAATTATTTATGCCACTTTCATTTTGGTGATTTCGGATTTATTGAACTTCTCTAAAGCGTAATCCAAATTTATATGCAATACTTTTATATTCTTTTCGGAAGGCATTTCAAACATCGCATCAATCATAATAGCTTCTAAAATGGAACGCAATCCCCTTGCACCTAATTTGTAGGTCATGGCCTTTTCTACTACAAAATCTAAAACATCCGAATCGAAACTTAAGTCGATTTGTTCGTATTCGAAAAGCTTTTGGTATTGTTTTACCAAAGAGTTTTTGGGCTCTGTTAAAATGGCACGAAGGGTGGTTTGATCAAGCGGGTTAAGGTGTGTAAGCACTGGTAATCGACCAATAAGTTCAGGAATTAATCCAAAACTTTTTAAATCTTGAGGGGTCACATATTTCAATAAATTTTCTTTATCAAAATTAATAGTGTCTTTTTCTATAGCATAACCAATGGCTTGGGTTTGCATTCGCCTTTCGATTTTTTTATCAATACCATCGAAAGCACCACCACAAATAAATAAAATATTACTGGTGTTAATGGGAATCATTTTTTGATCGGGGTGTTTTCTTCCACCTTGTGGCGGAACATTCACCATGGTACCTTCTAAAATTTTCAGTAAAGCTTGTTGAACACCTTCGCCCGAAACATCTCTGGTGATAGATGGATTGTCGCTTTTACGAGCCACTTTATCAATTTCGTCGATATACACAATTCCTCGCTCAGCCGCGGCTACATTGTAATCTGCGGCTTGCAG
>CAIMAP010000112.1 GCA_903838995.1 uncultured bacterium
AAACGAATGTTTTGAAAGGTTAATTTAATGGGTTCTTGCTTACCCGAACGAAGCAATCTTACTAATTCGATATTGCTCAAACCTTTTGTTATCTTGTATTTGCCAGGTTTGATGTTTTTAAAATTCATTTTACTAGCAACCCATTTAAATGATTCGGTATTATTTAAAATATGTTGCGCTTTAATAATAGCAACAACATCATCTAAATTACTACCAGTAGGGATGTATAAATATCCTTGATCGAATTGATTGTTTGTATTACTTCGAAATAATTTTAATGAAAAATTAGTTGCGGTACCAAGCAATAAAACCAAGCAGACGATTAAAATTTGATAAATTCTTTTTTTGTTCATTTTTATTATTTATGCTGCGCAACTTCCTTCATCGCTTGTTTGATTAATTCATTATTTGGATTATTTTTCATGATTCTTTTCATTAAAACCAAGGCCTCGCTCTTTTTATTCAAATTTAGGAGCAGTGCCGATTTATTAATTAAGGCCTGTTCGTAATCGGGGTCTAGGGCTATCGCTTGGTTATACAATTCCATTGCTTTATTAAAATTGCTATTTAAGGCATAAATGTAGCCCATATTTGACAAAGCAGGTGCAAACTTAGGGTTTTCTTGTATAATAAACTCAAAGCACTTCTTAGCCTCTGTTTGATTGCCCATTTGCAAGGCGGTACTGCCTAATTTATTTTGAAATTCTAAGTAATAGGGTCCTGCTTGGCAAGCTAATCTGTAAAATACAATAGCCTTTGCCCGATCGCCTAAATTACTATAAGCCTCGCCAATTCTATATAATGTCCAAGGATCTTTACTATAAGTTACCTGATTTTTTTCTGCTAATTGCACTAATGCCCTAAAGTCTTGTTTTAAAAAGGCTAATCTAATGAGGTTGTTAAATAAGTGTCTTTCGGAATAATTCCCTTTTTTAGCAAAGTAAAAACTAGCAGAATCGAGATAGGAGTTATTGTTTTGAAATTTTTCGAAATAATTTAAATAGCCTTCTGCAATGGTGTGTACATTTGGATGTGGGTTATTGATTGCAGCTAATCCTATAAATTCTTTGATCTGTTTTACCGCGTTTTGTTTAACAGGTATTTGTATGCGATGGTCATGAACTGTAACATGTGGAATGTCTTCGGTGCCAGATTTAGGCATATGGCAACTCCAACAATTATCCTCGTTTGTTTTTCTGATACTCAGTTCCTCTGAACATTGCGGTAGGCTTGCATATTTTTGATTGCCATGACAACTTTTGCAAGCATTATTAAATTGCGTATTTGCCGTATTTTTAATGCTAACATGTGGATTATGACAACTGATACAGGTCAACGAACTTACATTGTTATTGCTCAATTTGCTGTTACTGTATTTCTTAGTATCGGTATTGATTTTTAAACGGGTGCTTTCTATAAAACACTTACTTTGTTTTAATCGATCGGCATGCGAAGCCATAATAAAACTTTGCTTATCGCCTTTGTATCTTGGTAAAAAAACATTGATATAGTCGGAGAGTTTTTGTCCGGGTTTAAAATCGAAAAAAGATTTACCCTCGGCTAATACTGCATCGCCTTGTAAATGGCAACGCTGACAAACATCTACTTGTAAATCATATGGTAATTTTTTAGGATTGACAATGGTATAATCTATCATAGTAGCCGTATCTACTAAATGGCCCAATTGTTTCTCCCTAACATGGATGCTACCTGGCCCGTGGCATCGTTCGCAATCAATACCCTGTGGTATAGAAACAAACTTATTTTTAGAACCGGGCATAATATTAGGATAAGCATTATGACAGCTCATACATTCTAATTCGATGGTTCTACTGAAGCGCGAATTATGTTTGTTTTCAAAACCAGGAGGTAAATCCCATTGTCCTTTTTGAGTATAAAAGGTGAGGGGCATTTGAAAAATATAGCCGTTTGTTTGAGATAAATGCGAATTAGTATGCATGCCCGAACCAATAATATAGTTTACTTTTTCGAGTCTTTTATGTACAGTATCTTTTCCAGCTAATCTAAATTCTAGAATAAATATTTCCTTATTTTTTAAAATGGGCTGGTAATAAAAGTCTAGGTACTTATCGTATACTATGGCATGTGCATTAAATTTTGCTGCTGTTTTTTGTTCATTAGCCATGCCAAAACTTTGACCCATTCCTGTATGGATAAATGTCTCGTGAATATTGCTGTGACAGCCTTTGCAGGTATTCATGCCTACATATTTTACAGAATCGGCATGGTTTAAATATACACTGGTATTTTGATTGGCATCGGTGTTGGAACTGCAATTTATTTCCAGCAATAAAACGAACAATGCCAAGAATAAAGTGATAATTTTATTCATTCTTATAATATTTTAAACTGATGCATTGGCTAGCGTTCTTAGCTTGCAAGCGAATAAAATAAATACCATTTGGTGCAGCTAAAAGTTGAATGCCCTTGTTATTTTTTTCAAAAGCTATATTGCTACCCATTAAATTAGTTACCGAAACTTGATAATCTGCTAGGCTATGCATGCCTAAATCTTCTATTTGTATATCTCCATTTCCTGGATTTGGAAATAAGCGAAAAGCACTTTGGTTAGGGGTTTGTTGTGCAATTCCAGTGCCTTTGATGGCATCCGAAAAAACCGGCCTTATCATAACAGATCCCTTGATAGCACTCTGTTGCCAGCCTACCGAGGTTACCTTATAAAACATTTGGTCGTTATTGGCATAATTTCTATCTAAGCCCACATTCATCAAATAAATACTGCTTTGAATCCATCCTACATAAAATTCGCCAGAAACAATAAGTACAGAATCTAATTCATAATTTACAAAGTCATTAATACCAATTTCTTGTTTGGTATTTAATGATGTTTTTTGATAAAGAATAACTTCGGGCACTAAACTTTTCCAAACAGTTAGGGTAAATAAATTTTGATGATTGTCTATTTCTTTTTGCGTAAAAAAGAAAGAGATTGCGCTTAAAGTATCTGCTACGGGCGCATTAAAATGCATGGCAAATCGACCATCCGAGGAAGGCGTAATCCCATAGCCATTCTCGGCTGTACCATCGTCGTAGGCAAAGTAATCGCTAAAGATTTGTTCGTGTAACAAGGTGTCATTTTGTTTGATAAAATCTCCGCCAGTGCTACAGGTATACCTTGTTTTTAAAACAAATGGGTGGTTTTGCGTAGGAATAATAATTTTATTTGAACTGATACTGTCGGTAGTATGTTCGCCTAATAAATCAAAACCTCGGGTTGCAGAATCTATTTTTTGATTATTATTTTTAAAGCGAGCAATATAAGTAAAGCTGGCACTCTTAGTATTAAGGAAGTTATTTCTAATCGACACAAAATGATTTTCTGCTAGCATCGATTCGTTATATTGATTAAAAGGCACAGCAGAATAGGGTTTGAGCAGCGATGTAGCATTTCCTGTAATGGAAACATCGTTTTGTATGGTATCATTGACCGAACTATTGATTGTTAATTTTACATAATCAATGTTCCAATGGTCGTCTCCTCCAAATTGGGAGCCTTTATTTTTAAATCTAAACTGAAAACCTTTGTATAAATATTTACTTTCAATAATAGGAATAGAAATTAATTGAAATGGCTTGGAAGTACTGCCTGCAAAGCGTTTTACTTGTTCCCACTTTTCAGTGACTCCATTTTTGAATTCTAAAAGTAAGGAGTCTTTGATAGCAGGGTTTCTGCCATTGCCTTGAGGTTGAATATAAAATCTTAAATAAATAGAGTCTGCTGCAGTATAATTTAAATTAATAGCCTGCGATGTGAGCGTATCGCAAATACCATAACTTCCGCTTAAGGTAGTATAAGGTTGCCCATCTTTATTAAATCCATCAAAGGTTGCAACGCCTTTAGAAATAGCATCTTGGCCAAATGAATTATTTATAAAGACAAAACTATCTGTCCAATATTTTGTACTTGGATAAATTTTATCGTAAGAAAAATCATCGAAATATGGGAGGTTGAGCGTGTCTGTTTTTGCTTTACTTTTTTGCTGCAGTGTTTGGTATTGCGCTTTTAAAATTGGATTATAGGTGAGTGGGGACACCACTTCTTGCGCAAATAAGCAAGTAGGAAAAAGTACGATAGCGAATAACAGTTTTTGAAACATGTTGAATTTTAAAATTTTTAAGCGGCGATTAATCTTCTTTAACATAAATATCGATGGCGCTACCTTGCCCAATTTTGTTGATAGCGGTATCTGTACTAAACGCTGGACTCTGCTTATATATTTTAGTATTAAATGTATCGGTACTATTGCCTTCAAATATAATGGTCCCTAATCTTAATTTAGAAGCGTTGAGCACAAATTGGGCTTCTTCAAAATTTAGACCTGTTAAATTAGGAATGTCAACTTTTACATTGCCATATCCGTCGCCAACTAAAAGGTCTAATGTGGCGCCTTTTTGAATGGCAAATCCTTTTTGTACGGTTTTGCCATTGTAAACAAGTCCTAAAACTGCATTTTGAGCTAAATCGGGCTTGTAAATTAATTGTCCAATTTTTATGCCATAGCTTTCTAAAATAGAGGTGGCTTCTCTTAATGAAACATCTATTAAGTCTGGTAATTTTACAATGGGCGGGGTATTAGAAACAACCGTTAAATAAATGGTTCTATTTTCTTTTACGGCTGCACCGGGTTCGGGCTCTTGTTCATAAACCGTTCCCGCAAGAGCTAAACTGGTATAGATAGAATCAATGCTGTATTTAAAGTTTTGTTCGTCTAATAAATCGGTGGCATCAGAAAGCTCAAGGCCTTTTAATACTGGAACAGGCACACTTTGACCATGTTTTGTATAAAATGCTACCCATTTATACGCCCCAAATAATGTGATCACCAAAGCTACAATAATGAGGAGCATTTGCTTTCGAAAAGCTTTAGTCTGAAGGTATTGTATTATTTTCATTGGATGTTCAAACTTAAGCTAAAATTCAAGAATTAGAAAATCATTTTACCTACTTATTATATTAAATCAGCATTTTTTTACAAATTTGATTTATAATTCGAATTGTTGATCGATAACCGCGCATAGAAAAACCAATATGAAGAAAAAAATAGCATTGTTAGCAGGAGGTTATACCGGCGAATCTGTTGTGTCTATGAAGAGTGCCGCAATGGTTGCTAATAGCTTAGATAGGAACGTATATGAGGTTTATCAAATATTCATTAACAAAGATAAGTGGGTTTATATCAATGAGCAAAACCAAGAGTTTGCGGTTGATAAAAACGATTTTACAGTTAGGGTAAATGAACAAAGACTACAATTTGATGTGGCATTTATTTGTATACACGGAAGCCCTGGCGAAGACGGTAAATTACAAGGCTATTTAGATATGATTGGTTTGCCTTATACTACATGTGATGCCATTACTTCTGCTATTACAATGAATAAGGCATATACAAAAAGTGTAATAGCTGATTTAGCCAATGTGTCGGTTGCCAAATCGATGCAAGTTTTTGCTAACCGCAGGGTAAGCGAAGAAAGCATTTTATCAAATTTAACATTGCCCTTATTTGTCAAGCCAAATTTTGGGGGAAGTAGCATTGGAATGAGTCGTGTCAATACACCGACTGAATTGGGACCGGCCTTACATAAAGCATTTAAAGAAGACGATCAATTAATTATCGAAGAGTTTATAAGCGGTCGAGAATTTACGATAGGGGTTGTGCGAATAGACGGAAAAATTTGGGTGCTTCCGGCTACAGAAGTAATTTCTTCTAAAGAGTTTTTTGATTTTGAAGCCAAATACATCACAGGCTTAACCGAAGAAATTACCCCTGGAAGAATGTCGGAAGCCGAAATGGCCAAGGTACAAACCATGGCTGCTGCCATTTATGAAAGACTCAATTGTGCAGGCGTGGTTCGAATTGATTATATCATAAACGAAACTGGGCTGATTTATGTATTAGAAATTAATACGGTGCCAGGGCAGTCTGAAAATAGCATTATTCCACAACAAGTGCGTGCAACAGGCATGGATATGACTACTTTTTACGGTTTATTGGTTACAGAAGCCCTTAAATAGTATAATGCTCGATGATCCAATCGGGAATTATTTCGGATCTACCTGTGTTTACATTCACCATGGTATATTCAAACTCGCCATCACAGCATAATTTACCCGTTTTTTTGTTGGTTATTTCGAATCCAACCGTACATCCTTTAGTCGCTAAATCGGTAATTCCTGTTTTTACAATAAAATGATCGCCTAAGCCTAAAGGCCTTTTATAGTTTACAAGGGCTTTAGTAATTACCCACCCAAAACCTAGCGAAAGGAACTGCTGCATTGGGAAACGATAGTTCTGCTCCATTTGTTCATACCTAGCCGCCAAAACATAGTCAAAGTAGCGACTATTGTGCACATGTTGATTCATGTCAATATCGTCTGGTCTAACCTGTAGTTCTGTTTCAAATTTGCTATAATTCATGGCTTAATTTTTTACATAGATGAGCAATATTTTGCATATTATCAACAAATAAATATCGAATAATTCATTTCAAGCAAAACTTGAGGTTAAAATT
>CAIMAP010000113.1 GCA_903838995.1 uncultured bacterium
ATCAAATCTTATGCAACCCGCGTGGTAAGCTGCTGCTAGCTTGTTAATGGCATCGGCTGGATTAGCATGCAAATGAGCACCAAAACTCACATTTGGAAATAGCGGGGTAATTTCTTTAAATAAATAAGTGATATTTTCGGCATTAGAAATGCCAATGGTATCGGAAAATGCAATGGTCTGAATGCCCAAATCGGCTAGTACTTTTGTCCATTTTGCAACCACATTTACATTCCATTCATCTCCATAAGGATTACCAAAACCCATCGATAAATACACGACTAATTCTTTATTATTATTGATTGCTAAATTTTGAATAGTAGTTAAATTAACTAAAGATTCGGCGATACTGGTATTGGTATTTCTTTGTTGAAATGTTTCGGAAATAGAAAATGGAAATCCTAAGTAGCTAATTTCTTCGAAATGACAAGCATCTGTTGCGCCTCTTAAATTAGCAATAATGGCTAATAATTTGGAGCTGCCTTCGTTTAAATCAAGGCCTGCAAGCACTTCGGCTGTATCTCTTAATTGTGGAATGGCTTTGGCAGAAACAAAACTTCCAAAATCTATGGTATCAAATCCTAAGTTTAAAATACTGTTCAGGTATTTTATTTTCTTTTCAGTAGGAATAAATGTTTCAATTCCTTGAATAGCATCTCTTGGACATTCAATAATTTTCATATTAATTCAGTTTGAAATCTGGTAGATTTGCTTTTCTTTTTCCAAAAATAGTACTGCCAATTCTAATCATGGTACTGCCATTTTCGATGGCTAATTCGTAGTCTGAAGACATACCCATAGAAATTTCTTTAAAGTAATCTGCCTGTCTGAAATAGCTTTGTTTAATGCCGTTGAATAGCACTGTTAATTCTCTAAACTCCTCGTTAATTTGTCTTTGATTATCTGTATTAGTTGCAATTCCCATTAATCCAACAATTCGACAATGGGTTAAATTTGCAAATTCTTCAGATCTTAACAATTCAATTAATTCATCATAACCTAAACCAAATTTGGTTTCTTCATCTGCTATATATACCTGTAATAAACAATCAATTACTCTATTGTTTTTTAAACCTTGCTTATGAATTTCTTGTGCTAATTTTAAACTATCTACCGAATGAATTAAAGAAATAAATGGCGCAATGTATTTTACTTTATTACTTTGTAAGTGACCAATTAAATGCCATTCAATGTCTTTGGGTAAGGCTTCTGCCTTCTCTACTAATTCTTGTACATGGTTTTCGCCAAAAACCCTTTGTCCTGCGTTGTAAGCTTCCTGTATGGATTCAAGGGGCTTTGTTTTAGACACCGCTATTAATTTTACACCTTTTGGCTCAAGGCTTAATTTAAATTCATTTATTTTCGTTGAAATACTCATTATATTTACCTTTGATACAAATCTATATAATTGTGAGAATACATCAGCAAGCATTTGCATTTTTATTACTCTTTAGCCTTTTTATTTTAGCCTGTAAGGGAAATAATAATCAAACACCCAAAGGCATTGTTGCAAAAGACACCATGGCTTTTGTATTATTGGACATTCATTTAGCCGAGGCTGGTGCTAGAACCATAACCAACACACCCATTAACGAAACGGTCGTTTCCTATTATCAGTTTATCGAAAAAAAATATCATATTTCTGATGCTACCTTTAAGCAAAGCATGCAATATTATACAGCGCATCCCGAAATAATGGCCGAAATTTATGCTAAGATTACGGAAGAAATGAGCAAAAAAGAAGCTGAAATTCAACATCGCCCATAACATGCTTTATCCCGAATCGTTGTTAAGTAAATTAGGTTTTGAAGAAATTAAAACCAAATTAAAGCAGGAGTGCTTGAGTAGCATGGCATCGGAGATGGTCGATAAAATGCAGTTTATTAGCAATTACGATTTATTGCATAAACTATTGCTACAAGCAAGTGAATTTAAGCAATTGCTGCAATCTGGAGATTATTTTCCGACCGATCATTTCCTCGATTTAAAGTCGATGTTGGCCACTGTAAAAGTAGAAGGAAGTTATTTACAAGAAGATAAATTTCATCAAATTTTATTGTCTTTACATACGGTGTTTACTTGTATCGATTTTTTTAAAATAAGAACAGGAATTTATCCCGAACTCGAAAAATTAGTTGTCAATATTAACATAGATAAATCAATAGTAAAATCTATTGAACAAATTATTGATAGTAAAGGGCAGGTAAGACCCAATGCTAGCAAGGAGTTGGCCAATATTAGTCAAGAAATGTTGACCATAGAATCGGAGGCTAGTAAAAGAATCAATAGTATATTTAAAGAACTACAAAAAGACGGTTATACGGCCGAGTCAAAATTAACCATCAGAGATGGAAGACTCGCCATTCCTTTATTAACCGAATATAAACGCAAATTAAAAGGGGTTATTTTAGATGAATCTGCAACAGGTCAAACGGTATTTATCGAGCCTGTTGAAGTGTTTGAAATGAATAATAAATTACGCGATTTGGTTTATGCTAAGCGTCGTGAAATTATTAAAATATTGATTGCCTTAACGGATGAATTAAGGCCTGCAATGCCTACCTTATTAACTTATCATCAATTACTCAGTTTGGTCGATTTTATTAGGGCTAAAGCCAAATTAGCGATAAGAATGGAAGCAATTATGCCGGTCTTAAAGCCTGAAGCCTGCATAAACATGGTCGACGGTAGGCATCCACTTTTATATTTATCTTTTAAAGAACAAGGCAAAAAAGTAATTCCTTTAACGGCCCAAATATCCGAAGAGAATCATGTGTTATTGATTTCTGGACCTAATGCTGGAGGCAAATCGGTTGCTTTAAAAACCATCGGTTTAATTCAACTGATGATGCAATTTGGTTTACTTATTCCGGTTGCCGCACATTCCGAAATGGGATTGATGAAAAATATTTTTGTAGACATTGGAGATGATCAATCTTTAGAAAATGATTTGAGTACTTACAGTGCACATTTATTTCATATGAATTATTTTGTGCAACAGGCCAATGCCAAAACATTGATTTTGATAGATGAATTTGGAACGGGTACAGATCCTAAATTTGGTGGCCCAATAGCAGAAGCGGTGCTCGAGGTATTGAATCGTAAAAAAGTGAGAGGCGTAATTACTACGCATTATTCTAATTTGAAAAATTTCGCGAACAGTACAGATGGCATTCAAAATGCCTCTATGTTATTCGATCAAGTGGAGATGAAGCCATTTTATCAGTTAGAAATGGGCTTGCCGGGTAGTTCTTATGCTTTTGAAATTGCTCAAAAGATAGGATTACCGGCTGCTTTATTAAATAGTGCCAAACAGAAAATTGGACACCAGCAAAAAAAGGTAGATACCTTATTAGCCGATTTAGAAAGAGAGAAAAAGGAAATGGCCATCAAACAAAATGAAATAGCTATTCAAACTCGAAAACTCAATCAATTAGTACAAGAAAACCAACAAACAAAAGAATTTTTTGATACCAATAAAAAGAAAATTTTAAAAGAAGCAAAGCTCGAAGTAGATCAACTTTTAAAATCTGCTAATAAATTAGTTGAAAATACCATTGCCGATATAAAATCGGTAAAGGCAGATAAAGAAGCAACTAAAAAAATAAGAAAGCAATTTGATACGGCCGCTACAGAAATTATTAAAAAGGCCGAACCCATTGTTGTTCCTGCAAAATCAAGCCTAGCAAATCAAAAAATAAAAGTAGGAGATTGGGTGGTATATGGCGAAGACCAAATGCTCGCCGAGGTGCTTTCTATTCAAAAAAACAAAGCGGAATTAGCCATTGGCGATCTACATACCTGGATTTTGCTGAGCAAATTGCAACTGACAACCAATCGCACAAAAAAAGCGGTCAATCAATCTGCCTTTTCAAATGTAATGGCTAACTCGGCAAATCAATTTCAACCGCAGATAGATATTAGGGGCGCAAGGGGCGAAGAAGCCCTTTGGGAAGTAGAAAAGTTCCTAGATAAAGCCATTATGTTAAATTATTCAGAAATTAGAATACTACATGGTAAAGGGGATGGCATTCTTAGAAAGTTAATTAGAGAATACCTCAAAAAATACGAAGTGGTTTCGTCTGTTGCGAGCGAACATGTTGAATTTGGTGGCGATGGAATTACTATAGTAAACTTGCGTTAAAGCCAATATATCGTTAAATTAGCTGTATCAAATAAATCGAAAATTATATCCATGATAAATAAAGTTGTTAAAGATGCAGATACTGCCATCAAAGACATTCAAAATGGCCAAACTATTATGCTTGGTGGTTTTGGACTTTGCGGCATTCCCGAAAATTGCATTCAAGCATTATTGCGAAAAAAAGTTACAGATTTAACTTGTATATCAAACAATGCGGGTGTAGATGATTTCGGTATTGGATTACTATTACAACAGCGTCAAGTAAAAAAAATGATTTCTTCTTATGTAGGAGAAAATGCAGAATTTGAAAGACAATTACTTTCTGGAGAATTAGAAGTGGAATTAATTCCACAAGGTACTTTAGCCACTCGTTGTATGGCTGCTGGCTATGGAATGCCTGTAATATATACACCTGCAGGCGTTGGTACCGAGGTAGCCATTGGAAAAGAAACCAGGGTTTTTAATAGAAAAGAATATTTAATGGAATATGCATTTGATGCAGAATTTGCCATTGTAAAAGCATGGAAAGGCGATACCGCTGGAAATTTAATTTATAAATCTACTGCTCGCAATTTTAATCCTGTAATGGCCATGGCTGGAAAAATTACTATTGCAGAAGTAGAGATTTTAGTGCCTGCCGGCGAACTAGATCCAGACCAAATACATACCCCTGGAATCTATGTCCACCGCATCTTTCAGGGTGGTAACTACGAAAAAAGAATTGAACAAAGAACGGTAAGAATTAAATAAACCATAGCTATGTTAGATAAAAATGGAATCGCAAAAAGAATAGCGAAAGAAGTAAAAGATGGCATGTATGTGAATCTTGGAATTGGTATTCCGACACTCGTAGCTAATTATATTCCGGAAGGAATTAATGTGGTTTTGCAATCTGAAAATGGTTTACTAGGTATGGGCCCTTTTCCTTTCGAAGGTGAAGAAGATGCCGATTTAATAAACGCTGGAAAGCAGACTATTACTACACTTGCAGGTTCTTCAATTTTTGATTCGGCCATGAGTTTTGGAATGATTCGTGCGCAAAAAGTAGATTTAACAATTTTAGGTGCCATGGAAGTTTCCGAAAATGGCGATATCGCAAATTGGAAAATTCCAGGTAAAATGGTTAAAGGCATGGGAGGTGCAATGGATTTAGTGGCCTCTGCTCAAAATATTATTGTGGCTATGCAACATGTAAATAAAGCAGGGGAATCTAAGCTTTTACCCAATTGTACATTGCCATTAACAGGCGTTCATTGTGTGAAAAAAATTGTGACAGAACTAGCGGTATTAGCGGTACTCGAAAATGGTGGATTTCAGCTATTAGAGCGTGCTCCAGGTGTTTCTGTAGCCGAAATTCAAGCAGCTACAGCGGGTAAATTACTCATTGAAGGCGATATTCCCGAAATGCAATTATAAATGTTATTTTTAATAAATAAATAATATCCAATGAAGCTCTCCATTGTCATTCCAATTTATAATGAGGAAGAAAATATAGATTCTCTTATTAATCGTTTGCGAACGGTGGTTGCGCAAATGAAAATTTCTTGCGAATATATTTTTGTGAATGATGGCAGTAAAGATCATTCTTTTCAATTAATTAAAAACTTAGCACTTGCAGATCCCGCTATTAAATACATAGATTTTAGTAGGAATTTTGGACATCAAATTGCGGTTTCTGCAGGATTAGATTTAGCCGCTGGAGACCGCGTAGCCATTATCGATGCCGATTTACAAGACCCACCCGAATTAATCATCGAGATGTTTGCAAAAATGGATCAAGGTTATGAAGTAGTATATGCCAAACGCAACAATCGTAATGGAGAAAGTTGGTTAAAGAAATTTACGGCTAAAGTTTTTTATCGTATTTTAAAAAGTATAACCTCTGTTAAAATTCCAGTAGATACAGGTGATTTTAGAATTATTGATCGTAAAGTGGTGAATGTTTTAAATCAAATGCCAGAGCATAATAAGTTTTTAAGAGGACAAATTTCTTGGATAGGATTTAAGCAAACCTATGTTGAATACGATCGCAAAGTGCGTCAAGCCGGATCAACTGGTTATACTTATAAAAAAATGATTCGATTAGCCTTAGACGGAATCACTTCATTTTCAAATTTTCCACTTAAAGTTGCGAGTATTTGTGGCTTTGTGGTATCAGGTATTGCATTTATAGTCATGATTTACGCTTTATATTCGAGGTACATTACCAAAGATTATGTTGAAGGTTGGACCTCAACCATCATTAGCGTATTATTTTTAGGGGGTATACAATTAATATCGATAGGAATTATTGGAGAATATATATCGAGGTTAAGTGAAAACGCTCGCAACAGACCCTTGTATATTATCAACGAAACGAATATAAAAAAGGAAGCATAATTCCAAAAAAAAAGTTCAACGATTGTTGAACTTTTTTTTTGGAATTATATTTTGATTAAAAATCATCATCTTCAAACTCATCGAAGTCATCTTCGAACTCATCAATTTCATCTATAGGCAATTCAAATTCATCTTCGTCGTCTGCAATTTTTGGTTTAGCTGGATTTTTTTCAATCTTAGCAGATGGCTTAGCAGCCTTTGTTTTAGGTGCTTTGGTTGATTTTGTGTCGATTGCTTTTTTAGGGCTTTTCATTTTATGCTTTTCAATTTAATGTTAGCACTAAGTTATTAAAATACTTTTAAACTCTCCAAATTTCTTTTTTATTTTTCGGAAGATTCATCTTCTTCGTTATTATCCGCATTGATATCGTCTTCGTCAAAACCATCTACTTCGTTGTCCGTTTCTTCTGCTAAAATCTCTGCTGTATTTTCTGGATTTAAGTCCATATCGTCTGTTAAAGTTTCGTCATTAAATTCTTGGGCAATCATGGCATCTAATGCGTCATCTGCTGTATTTGATTCCATTGTTTCTAAAGCTTCCATTTCTTCATTAGAAATTGGCTCTGCCGCTCCAACCATTGATTCTTCTGGATTAATGGTGTTTTCAAAACTATGTAAATCTTTTAATTGCGGTAAATCTCTAGGTGTTTTTAAACCAAAATGATCCATGAAACTTTCGCTTGTTTCGTATAAAATTGGCTTACCCGGACCACTACTTCTTCCGCTAATCGAAATTAAATCTTTTTCTAATAATTTTTGTACGCTGTAATCGCAATTAACACCTCTAATTAATTCTATTTCAGATTTAGTGATGGGTTGTTTGTAAGCAATAATGGCTAGGGTTTCCATTGCGGCTGTAGAAAGCTTTTTCTTTTCTTTATGAATAATGAGCATATTCAGTAAATCGTAATAAGCTTTTTTACTTAAAAATTGATAGCCATTACTCATTTCCACCACCTCAAACACAAATTCGTCTGTACTGTATTTTTCTTGAATGCTTGCTAAGCATTCGATAATAGTTTCTTCTGCAATTTCTTCGGTTGTAAAAGCGGTTAAAATAACTTTAATATCATTAACCGTGATACTTTGTTCCGATGCAAATAATAGCGCCTCAATATGTTGCTGTAAATTTTCCAATTTAAATTAATTTAGATGGAGCGAATGTATAAATAATTTGACAATTTGTAAACCAACTATTTAATAAGAAATCACTTGTTGCTCCATTTGAGCGGGTAAATCCCTAAATTCATATTGTTGATTCCTTAGTTGAGGTACAAATCCAGCTTCTCTAATAGCTTGTTGAATGCCATTAGAAGTGAAGCGGTGAGGGGCTCCTGCAGCCGAAACCACATTTTCTTCGATCATAATAGAGCCAAAGTCGTTAGCGCCAGCATGTAAGCATATTTGAGCCACTTCTTTGCCTACCGTTAACCAAGAAGCCTGAATGTTTTCAACATTTGGCAACATAATCCTCGATAAAGCGGTCATTCTAATGTATTCATCGCCAGAAATGGTGTTTTTAATACCCCTAATTCTTTTTAATAAGGTGCCATCATCCTGAAAAGGCCAAGCAATAAAGGCTAGAAATCCTTTGGCATGTGCTGGTTTTTCGGATTGTACTTCTCTAATCCAAGCTAAATGCTCAAATCTTTCGTATATGGTCTCTACATGACCAAACATCATGGTAGCAGAAGTGGTAATATCGAGCTGATGCGCTGCACGCATTACATCTAGCCATTCTCTGC
>CAIMAP010000114.1 GCA_903838995.1 uncultured bacterium
AATTACATGCGATTTTAATTGATTAACATCAGTTTTTTCTACTCATATGATGGATTTTTGGCACCACCATTAATTCTAAAGATGAAGTCTATTTGACACAATATCAATACATCATATGCAGTATTTTTTGAAAAAATAAATATTGGATTAGAGAATAAAAATCAATATAAATTATTGATTTACAATATTTTATATTAGTTTAATAATTCTACACGAAATTTATGTTTCACAAAATAAAAGCTGAGATTCACCGGTTTTGAAAATTAGATTGTTAGTTAAAAACACGAATTTTGCTTTCAAGATAAAATTGAAAAAAATAAGTTTAAATTTCAAAAATTATGAGATCGTTTTATAAGCTTTTTTTAAAATTTACTAAATAGCTAATACTTTTTTCTAAGAATAATCTTTGCTTTTAATAATTCTGTAATTGTATTTGTTAATTGCATTCTTGCAAGTTGTTATTTACTGATTAAAATATTCCTAATTGAAAATTAAATTTAAACAATGGACTTTATTTTATTTGTCAATCACTTGGCAATACGGCAATGTATAAATACATATACATTGCCTGGCTAATTTTGTTTTGCTAATAATTCAATGAATGTTTTTTCTATTTTTTCTTCGGTAAATTTCATTCGTTTAGGTCAATCTGCCAATCCACCTGCCCTAATCTCTCTTTTATTAATTCTAATGTTTTATATATTTCTTGCTCATTTGGTAAGCCACCATATACTAAATCGCTAAAGTTATTTATGTATATATCTTTAATAACATTCCACACTTCGTCTAAACTAGCAAATATTATTGCATTTTTAGGATGATGCTGAAGCCAGTTATTATTGTTTTTAAAACTAATTACATCATCTGCAGCTACTTTTAATAACATTGCATCGAATTTTTTTGAAGAAAAAAATTCTTGAAATTCTTTTTGCTTTAGTAGCTGATGTAGATCATACGTATGTCTAATTTTTCTACCCAAATCGGCTATTGGATTTTCAGTATAAGAGAATCTAACTAAGCTCATTATTTTTTCACAGATGGTTCTAATGGGCTCCAATACTCTTACCTCAAATGGCATTAAATCATATTCATCTGCTATTGCATCTTGTTTTGTCTTAAACATCATCTCTGCAACTAGCGTACTTATTTGCCTAGTTGTGTAGGGTTCATAATATCCTAGCCAGGTAGCTTCAACTATTATTTCAGACCTAACCTGGCCAAAGTTACCCTTAAATAATTTCGGGAAGGAATGGGCAGTTTTTCTATTCATACCCATTTTATGAGTAATACCATCAATTTGAACTTCTGGCAATATAGCACTTACAACTTCTCCAATGGTTTTGATTTTTGTGGTTAGTCTATTATTACTATCTCCATCCGATTTCAATACAACTAAATCAATATCTTCGGAAAATCTATCTATCAGATTATAACATTTTGCGAGTGATGTCCCACCCTTAAACACAGTATACTCAGAAGCTTTACTATTGAAAATTTCTTTCAACGCATAAGTTACCCAGTAATCCTTTTCAACAAAGATTACATCTATACCCAGTTTATCAGCAGTTGCACTTATAGCCTGTCTGAATAATTGTTCGTTTTCGTGTAGCCTCATACTATGTTCCACCTAGGGTTTATACTATACTCTTTACTTAGATTTTTGTACTCGTATTTAGTAATTGGATTTAAAGATGATTGCAAGGTGATTATAAGTTTAATATTATTACTCATATGAATACTCTCCAACAAGGCCCCTAATAACGCCCTAGTTGAAGGGGGGTATTTTAGGCAAAGTCTTACAATTGTATTGACTTCGGTTTCTGAAAGTGAAATAATTATGCTCTTTAATCTATTAAATGAACTAGCAACAGTACTATCAGGTACTTTATTAATATTCTTAATTGCATCTAAGATTTGCAATAGCGGTATATTGTCTTTTGTAATAGTATTTTTCTGAACCAAAAACTTAATTTTATACCGTTCTCGCCTAGTTGTAGGCTTAGCATCTTTCCTCCCTATTTCTATGACATTGCTTATTTGAGTGCTGAGCTTAAGGTCGTTGTATATACTTAGTCCTGTTAAATAACCAATAACTTTATCACCATCTTCTAGAAGATCCTTTACAATTTCATATTTATCAGGTAATAGATCACCAAAAGGAGTCTTCTCTGGTTTATAATATTTACCTTTTGATAGCTTAATAATTCTACCATTTGAAGCCATTCTATTAAGTGCTTTAATAATAGCTTCTCTCTTATCCACCTCCGCTATAAAATCCATATAGGTGAATACATAGCCTTTAGGCAGTCTATTTATCTTATTTATAACAAAATCAGCTACTTTCATGATATTTTCTTTGTACAAAGATAAACAATTTGTCCGGTTTTTTACTTAAAAAACTGGACAAATTTAAAAAAATAATTCATTCCGGATTTATCCTAAGTATTTGGAAGTAAAACAAACCGGTGATTTTATTCTACCCCAATTACTTCTTTACCATTATCTTCTGAGTAAACAGCAGCTTTTTGTTATTTTGTATTGAAATAAAATACATTCCATCATCCAAATCTGCAACTGACAATGTAAATTCGTTGGAATCCTCATATTTCATTTCCTTTACAACTTTGCCTAATTGATCAGCGATTGATATCTTATATTTCTTTCCTGTAGGATTGGAATTTTGAATTGTAATAACATTTGCTGTAGGATTCGGGAACAACTTAAAGTTTGTTTCCATTTTCGTTGGAATCATTTCAATTCCTGTGGTTAAATCAAAAGCTACCATCCAAGCATCTCTGCATTGTCTTGTACTATCACCATACTTTAGGGTATACAAACCACAAGAAACATCTCCATTGGGCAATTGCAATGGCGGATAAATTTCAAATGCAAGTATTAACTCAGAACCCCTAATGATCATTTTATTAGAAGGAAAGTTATAATATAAATAGGAATCTTTCCCTATACTTCCAACAGTTCTAGACCAAACAATATTAAAATTAGTATCAGTTTTTACAATCCAATAATCACTATATCCGCCCTTGTAATTTGTTATATCACCTGAATTATCTGATGAAGCAGTTGCTCCAAAGAAAATATGATTTCCGCTCGTATCATATATATGGTCAAAAAAGAAATCATAGCCATTTCCTCCGAATAGTTTTTGATTAACCATATTTAAACTATCATCAAACACAACTACTAATCCTTCGGCATCTTTATGTGTCGGAAAAGTTGGATTATATGCTACATTAGCATAGGCATAGCCAACCCCATAAATTTTGTTACCTTTCTTCCATGTTTTAGCAAAATATTGCGCTAATTTACCTGTCCCATCTAATTTTCTTTTAAATTCATTACCATTTTCATCTATAATCATAGACAAGGTTCTATAGTTTTTTGAATTATAATCAAATGGTAAGGTTCCAGCAAAATCACAATCATCTGAATTTGAGAGCACATCTATCCTATATTTGTTTGGAGATAATTCAACTATTGAACCAGTTGGAACGTCTGCTGTAGATCCAGTTATGGTTTTTACCCATTGAAGCATTCCTAGAGAGTCAACTTTCATGAATACTGCGTCCTCCAAAAACGGATTATAGCAAGGTCTATTTGGATTTATATCTCCGTTACTACCTCTCGTTGTTCCAGAAAACAAAAAACCACTATTATTAGTTGGGATTAAATCAAAAAACTGATCCTCTGCTCCTGTACTACCATATGCATGTGCCCATAAAACTTTTTGACCTGTTGAGTCAAGCTTTAAGAGAGCTAAATCAGCTGAATAAATATCAAGATCAGCACCATGTATGTCTTTGAAAACATTCCCTTTGTTTATAAATTGAGTAGTAAGACCACCTAAAATAATTGATCCATTTGGCTCAAGTATGATTTCTGTTGCAAATAATGGTATAAATCGCTTCCAAATAATATTAAAATCAGCATTAAATTTAACTAAAAAGTAACCTCCTGTTGTATCATTAACTAAGAAATTATCTTTTTTCTCAAGTTCAATTGTAGCATAATACCCTCCGTTTGGGATTTCTATTAAACTATAAAAAGTATCATTACCTGATGTTGAAAAACACTTTTGCCAAGTAATATTCGGCCCAGGGTTCTGGGCCAATATTTGTGTTGTGAAATTAAAAATCAATGCGATAATAAGTAACAGCTTTTTCATAAATGCTAATAGCCTACTCTTTTATAAATTTAACTTGTACATATTCTTTATC
>CAIMAP010000115.1 GCA_903838995.1 uncultured bacterium
AGTGATTTTTTAACCGTATTGCAATTTGGGATGCCGTAAACTTTCATATAATTCAAATTAAACTTAAAATTACAAAAGGATTTTCAATTATTTCTTAAAAATCCCATCCTCCACACCCTTGTTAATTTGAATATTGCTTAAACGGATGTCTATGCTGCCGGTTTTGGATTGGTTTGCGGGAAGTGTGCTGGCACTTTTGGTTTTATTTACATCTGCGGCTAAGGCTTTTGGAATCTTAAATTTCTTTACATCTACTGTAAACAATAAGTGATTGGGCAGGCCATAAGCCTTACCTGCTGCATCGTATTGGTAATTAATAAGCAAATTTCCATTGCTTTTGGTGGTTAACTGCGATTTTAACACAATGGCATTTTTAGTATCCACCCAAAATTTTCCAATAATCAAATCGTTGTTATCGTTGTTTGGAATAAGGTGAATAATTTGTGTAGCTGTTTGATCGATGGTTTCGTTGCCGGCTAAAACGGCTAAATAACTATTGCTATCTTTTAAAATTAAAGCTAAATCTGAAAAGCCTTGTTTGGGTAAAATGGCAATACCTTTTGCCATTATTTTAAATTGATTGGGCTGTTTGAAAAATATTTTTGCTTTGACGGGTAAAATTTTAATCAATGGAATATTCGATTGAATGTTTACTTCTGCCGAATAATCTTTGAGCTTCATTAATTTTTCGTAAACCTTTTGTAAGCTTTTATTTGCAGTAGGTGTAGCCTTTGCAAAGTTTAAAAAAGCAGCTACAAAAAATAATAATAATATATATTTTTTAAAATTTAAACTCATGATAAAATATCTTTTTTATTAAAATGATAAATGGCGATACTTAGAAAAATACCGATGTGTGCAAATAAAATAATAACCGATTCTTTGATGGCTTGAATAGGTAAGGGGTTATCAAAAAAACTACGCCAAGCCGCCATGTGTGTGGTAAATAAAAATGGTCTAATATTATCGAATACCGGAACATCGAGTGTGCCAATAATCGTAAATAAAATAATTACAGACATAGTGCTTACAATTGGCCCAATAGAATTATCAGAAAAACAAGACAGCATAATAGACAGCGTTGCAACGGTAGCCAGTGCTAAAAATGCAATCATAAAGCCACCAATAAATCGCCAAGCAATATCATTAGCAGGAATAATTACCAGGCCATCGCTATTCAAGACCATTAAGTCGCCATCGCCAAACAGCCACCTGCCAACTATTACAGCCATAAAGCCCATCCACAATAAAATAAAAAAAGTATAAAGTAAACCTGCTGTATATTTTGATAACAACACTTTGGTTCTTGAAATGGGTTTGCTCAGTAACATTCTAATGGTTCCCATGGCAGCTTCGCCCGAAATTAAATCGCCAGTTACTAAAGCCACTAACAATGGAATTTGTACAATCAGCATTTGTAAAATAATGAAGGCCATTAAATTTCCATTCATAATTTTTCCTTCAAAATTAAGGGTTTGTTCGAAAGAAGCAGTGATGAAAGAGATATAAGCTGGGCCATCTATTTTCATGGCAAATAATATAATGCCCACTAAAACCGTAATGGCTGCAATACTAATGTAACTGCGAGGTTTAGCGGCAATCTTGATAAATTCGTTATAGGTATTTTTCAGAAACATTAGGCCTTGGTTAGTTTTAAAAAATAGTCTTCTAATTTTCTTTTTGTTTCCACACCATATACAAGTATGTCTGCTTTTTGTAGCCTTGTAATACATTCAGGAATTTCATTTTTACTAATCGTAATTTCGAAATGATGTGGATCTATTATATGTATGTTTTTATAAGTAGTTAAACTATTTACAGCGGCTTTACTGTCTGTTACTTCAAACAAAACGAGTAATTCTTCTTGGTTCAGAAGTGCTTGCACGCTGCCTTCTACAACAGTTATGCCTTTATTAATAATGACCATTCGATTGGCAATTAATTCAATTTCTGAAAGTATATGAGAAGACAAAACAATGGTTTTTTGAAATTCATTTTTAAGATTTAAAATTAAATTTCGAATGTCGATGATGCCTTGAGGATCAAGACCTGTAGTGGGTTCGTCTAGAATAATTAAATCGGGGTTGTGCAATAAAGTTTGTGCAATGCCCAATCTTTGTTTCATGCCATGCGAAAATCCGTTCACCTTATCTTTTTCTCTGCCTTCTAATCCTACAAAAGAAAGCATTTTATGAAGATTTTTTTTGCTGACATCTGCTCCAGCCATTCTTCCAAAAATAGCTAAATTAGTTTCGGCCGATAAGTATTTATAGAAGTCGGGCTTTTCTACAATGCAACCAATTTTGCTGAGCGCTTCTTTGCGATGGGTTTTAATATCGTGACCAAATAAACTGATGCTGCCTGCCGAAGCATTGATGAGCGATAGCATACAACGAATGGTGGTACTTTTCCCAGCGCCATTAGGCCCCAAAATGCCATACACATCGCCTTTGTTTACGGTAATGTTCACATCTTTTACCGCTTGAAAACTGCCATAGTTTTTGGCTAAATGCGAAATGCTGATAATTGATGATTCCATTTGGTTTATTCCTATTAAAGGAACAACAAATGTAGGGAATAGTTTTTTAGCTTTTTGGGGTTTTAGCTTCCATTTCTATTTTAATACATAATACTACCTTTAATGCTTTATTAACACAAGCATTAACAAAGCATATATAGCAAACATACCCAAATATATTCTTTGGATTTGTTTTCCAATATTATGTTCACTTGTTGGGGGGGTATAAATATTTGCTTTAGTTTTGCAAGGAGCTACAATATATATTTCACTGTAACTTAAGTAAATTTTTTCTTTATTTTGAGCTAACACTTTTGCTAAATTAGCTGTGGTATGCTCCACTACATTAATTGGATAACTTTTTGAGGCTGCCACACCGCCCATACCTTCCCAAACAACTTGCCCAGTTTTTGTATCCCATACTTGAGATTGTAAAAACATTTCATCAATTGCCGCATTGCTCTTATTCTGATTATTTATATCTAAAGAATTATACTGTTGATCATTCCCCAATCTAGAAGTTAGTATATAATTTACAGAAAGCGATTGCCCTAATTGTTCGAGTATATTTTTAGACAGACTATCAGTCGATGCATACTTTATTAAGGCAGCATTATATTCCTGGCTTAAATTATTTTCATACATTTTTGATAGCACTTCGGTAGTAGCTTTAACGGGTGTATTTCCATAAGCTAATTTCATATTTCGGTCTAAGGCTTCAGTTGTAATTCGAGTAAGACCTGGTCTGTCATCTGCTCCATGCACAGGTAATATGCCGATACCTTTTTGGGTTATCATCGCTTTGCTAAAACTATCCGATTTATATTTTTGGCAACTTGTATCAACAATAGATGTGGTAACACCACAACTTGATAAAATGAAAGCAATGAGTAACAATAGATAATTGTAATTTTTCATGATGCTTGCTTTAGGTAAGGTTATTTAAACCTACACATAATAAACAAGTAATGCTATTGCTTATCTGCTTTTTTAATCATTAGGTATAATACCAATGGTGCAATCCAATTAGATGCGCGTTCGATAAATTCTAAGATAGGTTCTCCAGCCATTGGGCGTGCTAAGGCAGTTATAAACGCCCAAAAAATTGCCCATAACAAAACTTTGGGCATAGGATAAATTAATATACTTAAGGCAACCAACACATCCAGTATGCCAATAATAGGCATAACCTGAATAGCAAAGTTTACA
>CAIMAP010000116.1 GCA_903838995.1 uncultured bacterium
GGAGGTTGGCCACTCAACATTATTGCTTTACCCAATCAAAAACCAATTTATGGAGGAACTTATTTTAAAAAATCCGACTGGATTGCGGTACTTGAAAACATCAATAGCTATTACCATCAAAATCCTTCCGAAACCAATGAATACGGGGATAAACTAACAGAAGGTATTCGTCAAATAGATCAAATTATTCCGAATCAGCAAGTGCCTGATTTCAACATAGCATCGCTTCAACAAGCGCTTGATAAAATTATTCCATATTACGATTTTACTTATGGCGCACACCAAGGGGCACCTAAATTTCCGATGCCCTGTTATTATTTATTCTTGTTAAAATATGCACATGTTACAAATGATGATAGGGTAACAGCCTTTGTTCAATTGACTTTGAACCAAATGGCCAATGGTGGAATTTATGATCATTTAGCCGGTGGATTTGCCAGGTATGCAGTAGATGAACAATGGAAAATTCCACATTTCGAAAAAATGTTATACGATAATGCGCAACTTATTTCGCTATATACTGCTGCATTTCTGAAATTTAAAACACCATTATATAAACAAGTTGCTATTGAAACAATAGATTTTTGTATAAAAGACTTTCTTCAAGCAGGTGAGGGGTTTCAGTCGGCATTCGATGCAGATTCGGAAGGAGTAGAAGGTAAATATTATTGTTTTTCAAAAGAAGAAATAGTTACTATTTTGGGTAATGATGCAGCCTTGTTTTGCAGTTATTTTGAAATTACCGAACACGGAAATTGGGAAGAAAATGTAAATATTCTTCATCGAAAAATACCTAACGAACATATCGCTGAAACTTATAGCTTAAGCGTAACAGCATTGATCGAAAAAATCAATTTGCTAAAAAACCAATTACTGAATTATCGTAAGCTAAGAATAAAACCAGCTTTAGATGATAAACAATTAACAGCCTGGAACGCTTTAATGATAAAGGCTTTAGCCGACGCCTATTTAGCTTTTGAGGATATAACCTATTTAGAAACGGCAGTTGCAACAGGTAATTTTATCTATACAAAATTATTTGATCAACAAACACTTTATCGATCTTATCAAAAACAAAGCGCTAAAATTCCTGGATTTTTAGATGATTATGCTTTAACGATCGATGCATTTATTTCCCTTTACGAAATTACATTCGATGAAAAATGGTTAAAGGCTGCTGAACAAATCACCCAGATTTGTATCACTCAATTTCAAGACCAAGACACGCAAATGTTTTATTATACGGCAGCAAATGATGCGCCATTAATAGCCCGTCAATTTGAAACGATAGATAATGTAATTCCTTCTAGTAATGCGGTATTGGCGCAGGCTATGCTCAAATTAGGGGAGCTTTTAACAAATAAATCTTATATCGAAATTGCTAAAGTTAATCTCGAAAGCATGTTTCATCAAACCATTAAAAGTGTTTCTTCTTATTCCAATTGGGCAAGTTTATTGTTAAACTTTATTCAGCAACCAAGTACTTTTGTAGTTACTGGGTCTAAAGCGGCTCAACTAAGAAATGAAATGGCTAAAAATTACTTGCCATTTACCATTTATGCCGGTGCAGAAAATAATGCTACACTTCCAATTTTAGCGAATCGTTTTAAAGCAAATGAGAATTGGATTTACATTTGTAAGAACAACAATTGCGCATTACCAGTGCAAAATATTGCAGCGGCTTTACCTATAATTAACGAATAGTTTTGATAAAAAGCACTTGCTTTTTTAAGCCTTTTACTTGCTGTGTGTGGTAGTAAGAATAGGTGTTTGAAGGAAATAAGTCAATTATTTTTACACTACTAAATAAGTTATTCTCTACGCGAATAAAAAGTCTTACTTTTATTATTGATTTACCCTCATAACTTATAGTACATTTTTTAACAGGAATATAATCTTCTTTTGCTGTATAATTAACGATTTGATTAACTCCATCCGAATCTTTTGCAAATGAATTTTTCCAAGCTTTCTTATTGATATCGTAGCTCAAAAAGCTGGTTAAATCTTCTGATAAATCTACACTTTTGATTTTTTTAATTTCAAAATGATCATTTACTTTCACTATTTTAAGATATGATTTTCCCGAAAGTTGAATAGGCTTCAACTGCTCGTCTATAAAGCCTTTCAGGCTGAAATAAGCCAATGCATTGGGCTCCACTTTTGTTTGTTGGCATGCATTTGCAGTAAATAAAATCGCAATTCCGAAAATAAATTTTTTAATCATGGCCAATCAAACTAACACCATTCATATCTGCTGGTTGTGGTAAATGCATCATGGCTAAAATAGTTGGTGCCACATCTGCTAAGCCACCATCATTCAATTTTGCAACTTCCTCATCTATAACAATACAAGGAACTAAATTGGTAGAGTGTGCCGTATTAACCGATCCATCGGCATTAATCATAAAATCGGCATTGCCATGATCGGCAATAATGATAAATGAATAACCATTTTTAAGACCAGATTCGACCACTTCTTTAGCACATTGATCGACTGTTTCGACTGCTTTTACTACAGCTTCAAAAACACCTGTATGGCCTACCATATCTGGGTTTGCAAAATTTAAACAAACAAAATCTGCATCTTGTTTATCCAATTCTGCTATGATGGCATCTTTAATGCCATTGGCGCTCATTTCTGGTTGCAAATCGTAGGTAGCCACTTTTGGAGAAGGCACCATAATTCTTTTTTCACCTTTAAATTCTTGTTCTCTTCCACCAGAAAAGAAAAAAGTTACATGTGGATATTTTTCTGTTTCGGCAATTCTAATTTGCTTTAAATTTTGTTGCTCAATTATTTCACCTAAAGTATTGCGCAAGTTGTCTTTTTCAAAAATCACTTTTATATTTTGAAAAGATTCATCGTAAGTGGTCATGGTTACATAATACAATGGAAGTTTATTCATATTGTATTCATGTCTATCTTTTTGCGTTAAAGCCGAAGTTATTTCTCGTGCGCGGTCTGTTCTAAAATTAAAACTGATTACTACATCACCTTCTTTTATTGTATCATAGGCTTTGCCTGTTTCATCTTGACAAACAATTGGTTTGATAAATTCATCTGTAATGTTATTAGCATAAGCTTGTTCAATCGTTTCTTTAACATTGTTCGTATGTTCGCCAATTTGATTGACCAATAAATCATAGGCTAATTTTACGCGTTCCCATCTGTTATCTCGGTCCATTGCATAAAAACGACCTATAATGCTCGCTATATGTGCATTTGAGCCATCAATGTGTTTTTGTAAATCATTTAAATAATTGATTCCAGCTTTTGGATCGGTATCTCTGCCATCTAAAAATGCATGAATAAGTACATTTTCAATATTATAATCAGCGGCCATATCGCATAGGCCTTTTAAATGATTGATATGTGAGTGTACACCACCATCGGATAATAGTCCTATAAAGTGTACATTTTTATGATTGCTCTTAGCATAGGCAAAAGCATTTTTTAAGGTTTCATTCTCCCAAAGCGTTTTTTCCTTTACCGCTTTGTTAATTTTTACTAATTCTTGATAAATGATGCGTCCAGAGCCAATGGTTAAGTGACCAACCTCCGAATTTCCCATTTGTCCTTCGGGTAATCCTACCGATTCTCCTGATGCAACTAGCTTAGCATGAGGGTATTTACCATATAATGAATTGATAAAAGGTGTTTGTGCATGTTGAATGGCATCTGCTTGGTATTTTAAACCCAATCCCCAGCCATCTAATATCATCAATACTGTTTTTTTCATTTTCATAAACAAAAATACAAAGCAATTCATTGATTGGCACAGTTTTTATACATTAATTCGTGTAAAATTTAATTTTTGCTCGAATGAAGCGTTTTTGGATACTAATCTTATTGGGTTTTTTCACATTTAATCAAGTGAATGCGCAAAACAATATTATCGATGATATTAGTTTAGGATTTGCTAATTCTGATCAACAAACTATAGCAAAATACATTGGAAATAAAGTAGAAATCAATCTTTTTGACTTATCCAGCGTTTATAGCAAAGCCCAAGCCGAAATGGTTTTAAAAGACTTTTTTGACAAATACGAAGTACAATCTTTCCAATTATTCAACAAAAACAACGCAACTGGTGGGCCTTCTAAATTTGCCATTGGTAATCTAAATACCAGAAATGGCAATTTTCGAATTTTCTTTATTCTAAAAGAGCAAGAAGGAGCCTATTTTATTCAAGAAATGCGTTTTTTAGCCCAAGCTTCGCGCTAATTTTTTAACTTTGGCAAAAAGCCAAATCAATGAATTATTCTATTCCTCAATTAGAACTCTTCCTTAATGCTGCTCTTGCAGAAGATATTGGAACCGGCGACCATACCTCATTAGCAACAATCCCAAAAGGCGTTCAAAGCCAAGCCAAATTGTTAGTGAAAGAAAATGGCGTAATTGCAGGTGTTCAAATTGCCTTAAAAATTTTTGAAATGGTAGACCCAAGTTTACAAATCGAACTATTTTTTCAGGATGGTGATTCGGTAAAAGTTGGGCAAGAAATACTACATGTGAAAGGCAGCGTTCATGCAATTTTAAAAGCAGAAAGATTAGTTTTAAATACCATGCAAAGAATGTCTGGTATTGCTACTACTACTGCACATGCGGTATCACTCGTTAAAGATTACAACACACAAATTTTAGATACTAGAAAAACAACACCGGGCTTTCGCTTTTTAGAAAAAGAAGCAGTTAAAATAGGAGGTGGGTTCAATCACCGATTTGGCTTATTCGATATGATATTAATTAAAGACAATCATGTAGATTATGCAGGTGGTATCACCAAAGCATTGGAGAATGCACATCAATACCTTTTACAAACGGGTATGAATTTACCAATTGAAATAGAAACAAGATCTATCGCAGAAGTAAAAGAAGCCTTAGCCATTGGAGGATTTCAACGTATTATGTTTGATAATTTTTCATTTGAAAACATGAAAGCTGCCGTTAATTTAGTTGACGGTAAATACGAAACCGAGGCATCTGGCGGAATTACCATCGAAAATGTACAAGCATATGCCGCTTGTGGTGTGAGCCATATTTCCTTAGGCGCTTTAACTCATTCAGTTAAGTCCTTAGACTTGAGTTTAAAGGCATTTTAAAAGATTTTATATATTTGATCATTCAAATTTGATATGCTTTCAATCTATACTTCAACCGCTTTAATACTTTCCTATTTGTTCCCTCGGTAATGGCATCAGTTGTTGTTACCAAATAATTAGTCTTCCCCGATACACTACTACTTATTTTACCTCCATGACTTTCGATATACGCTTCCCATTCTTTATTTCTAAAATCACTAAATACAAATGTCTTATCAGATATTTTCTTATCTTCTACAATCTCAATAATATTTTTATATTCTTGAATTTTACTCTTGATATTAGATGGTAATTTATTTACAAGTTTCTCAAATTCAATAATATTTTCAGCAAATTGACCACTTAACGAATCTTCAAAACCTTCTATTTCTTTGATACTATTTTTGATCGTTTCTTGATTCTTGTTTTTAATCCAGTCAAAGATCTTTGGATGAATTTCAAATATTTTCTTTAACCGTCTTGAACCAAAATTATGACCAAAAATATTAGATGCATGTGCAAAAATAAGAATATCCATTTCTTGAATACTTTTTTGAATACTTTCAAATATTTTATTAGACATCGTTTCTTTAAAATTATCTAATTTTAATAATTCATCCTTAGATACAGATAATATCTTAATAATACTATCAAACCCAGCATCATATAATTTACCAACAGAGA